>NZ_MJUY01000005.1:0-1826 GCF_002237635.1 Acetobacterium sp. MES1 | reverse complement strand
GCCACCATCAGGGCAAAAAGTCCGCCCAGACTGCCATAGAGCGTACTGTATTTGGTTGAATGATTAATAAATAAGGTAAAAATACGAAAAGCGATATTAAGTCCCAGCGTGGCAAATAGGGCTCCGGGAAGACCATTTTTAATTTTCAAGGGCTGAGCGGGGGCCATGACATAGATCATATTAAAAATAAAGGTTGAAACGATCCAGGAAAAAGCAACCGCAAAAAAACTCAGAACCGGATAATAATAAGTATATAACCCAATTTTCTCAAAAATAACAGCACCGACGTCCGCACTGAAAATATAGGCCACCGCAATCAATAAAATGGCCAGCGTGAAAAGAATCGTAAACAGAAACGAATAGAGCCAGATTTCTCTGAGGTTTCGAGTTTCTTCCCGGCCATAGGTTTGATTGATCCCGATCATGACTGCTCGGGTGGCCAGGGATGAAAAGAAGAAAGCCAGAAGAATCAGACTGTACTGGGAACCGGAAACCTGACTGATCAGGCTGTCTAGTAAACCAGTTACATATTCATAGGAAAGCTCTGGCAAAAATGTTTTTAAAATTTCATAGAGATAGGTTTCGAAGGGTTTGATAAAATTTCCGATAAATGAAATCAGAAAAAGCAGGAGAGGGAAAAAAGCTAACAACAGGTAAAATGACATTTGCGTGCAGATTCCTGAAAAATCGGTTTTTTCGAAATCCTCCCGGATGAAGTTGATCAGTTTCACAAGTTTTAAATTCATGATCCGTTTGATCATTTGGCGGCCTCCGTTTCACAAAATAATGACTGTTTTGTTCCGTAAAGATTCACAACGCCGCCTAAGGTAAGGCTGAAACAGATCAGGTAGACAACAAAAAACAAGGAGAAGGGTCCTTGGAGATTAAAGAAAAAACTGTTGAAATCAAGGACGGTATCGGCAAACAGGGCATAGAGCAAAAGAATGATAAACCAACTGATGCTGACAAAAGCGCCACCTGGCAGGGCTTCCCAAAAACCAAGATGGTTTTTGGGGGCATACATATAAATCAGTGTAAAGATCAGGGTCGGCACAATGAGCAGATAAAGCAGCGTAAAGAGAACAATAAAAACTGCGAAAAATTGCGACAAATTCAGAGCATGAAAAATAAAAGAAAGCAGTTTTTCACCGAATAGATAGAAAAAAACCGTGAAAAAGATAATCAGCAGAAATAAAAACAGATATAGAATCGATTGGATCCAGAGCGCAACACTGCCCCGGGTTTCTTTTTGGCCAAAGATCCGGTTTAAAGAAGTGATCAGGGAATGCATGGCCGAAACGGAAACATATAAAATGAAAAATCCCAGGATCAGATTGGTACCCAATGAAAAAGAAATGGTATTGGCATTTTCCATGGCCAGATTAACATAATTCATTATCGATTGTGGTAGTATTTTTGAAAAGGCAAAAATCAGGGTTTCGTTGACACTGGCGGAAAACCAGTTGATGAAACTGTAGAGCAGCATCAAAAAAGGAACAAATGCCGACAGGGTTCGGTAGGACATTTGAGCCGAAAGGTTGATAATATTATTCTTTCTTCCCTGGACAAATAAAAAGCGGCTGAAGCATTTAAAAAACGTCATGAGCTCCTCCAAATCCACTTATAAACTTGAATTGATTGAACCACAGTATAACATAGTTTCGATTTAAATTGAAGCAAAACCGCTAAAGTAAAAAATGGAAAGTTGGAAAAAAAGATGGTATAATAAAAATTGATCGTTTAGAACAAGCACATCACACCGAAAAATTCAGAAAATAGCAGTATGGAAAGGAAATAGTAAATTAAATGGGAAAAACGTTAACAGA
>NZ_MJUY01000004.1:0-93818 GCF_002237635.1 Acetobacterium sp. MES1 | reverse complement strand
ACTTTACCCACGCGTTACTCACCCGTTCGCCACTTTCTAAGATTTCATTCCCCCGAAGGGTCATTCCATCTCGTCTCGTTCGACTTGCATGTGTTAAGCATACCGCCAGCGTTCGTCCTGAGCCAGGATCAAACTCTCAATAAAAAGTTTGTATTTAAAGCTGTTAGGCTTTTAAATGCTGTCTCATTTTGAATAAAGCGTATTTTATACTCTACCGAGTTAATGTTTTATAGAGTTCATCTCTCTGTTTCTATTTAGCCTCATTCATCCTCGCGGATGTTTTGGCTGTTTTACAGGTTTTATGGTACTATTCTCTTTTCTATGACCGCCGCTCCCACTTACGAAGCTTTTAAATTATACCGTCGTTACTTTTAAATGTCAAGCTATTTTTTTGTTTTTTTGGAGGCGCCACCCAGATTTGAACTGGGGGTGAGGGTGTTGCAGACCCGTGCCTTACCACTTGGCTATGGCGCCTGATCAAAATGGAGCGGAAGACGGGATTTGAACCCGCGACCCTCGCCTTGGCAAGGCGATGCTCTACCACTGAGCCACTTCCGCTAATCATGGTGGTGCCCAGAGGCGGAATCGAACCACCGACACGGGGATTTTCAGTCCCCTGCTCTACCGACTGAGCTATCTGGGCGTGTAATAAAAAAGGCTTGTTCGTCTTCAATCGTTTCGGCAACACATTTGTCTGCCTAACTAAGTGATTCACACAAAAATGTCCACTCATTACATTCGTGCATTTTTGGTTCTCTACTTATACCGACTGAGCTATCTGGGCAAATAATAATATAGGCTGTTTGTTTTTATTTGTGTTAAACGTTTAAAGTTCGACGCATAACGTTGCCACGCCGTGGTTAATCACCCAATAATCGGAGAACTCCATTAACCTTGGGGCAGCAGTGAATTACTATTCACGTATGGTTTACAATTATCTCCTATTTTGCCTTATTATAATTTAAAGGAAGCAAACTGTCGATAATTGCATAAGCGATTCACACAAAAATGTTCACTCACTACGTTCGTGCATTTTTGGTTCTCTGCTTATCAAAATGCGTAAGTATTATCACTGTCGTCTCGCTTGTGCTCAACTTCCGGCCAATTTCTGAAAGAAATTGGGATAATACTTATGGCGACCTGGAAGAGACTCGAACTCTCGACCTCCAGCGTGACAGGCTGGCATTCTAACCAACTGAACTACCAGGCCGCATGTATAAAAATGGTGGTCGCAACAGGGCTCGAACCTGTGACCCCCTGCTTGTAAGGCAGGTGCTCTCCCAGCTGAGCTATGCGACCATCAGTTGAGATACAAGCGTTATTATACGGCAGTAAAAACTAATTGTCAACCATTTTTATCGTTTTTTTTAATTTTATCTTTTTTCGGCAATCACCTGAATCCGTTCTCCTTCATTGCTGCCTTGCATAAAGGTTCCAAAATCATAATACTTCATGTTCTTAAAGCCAATGTTGACCAGACAGCGATGAATGTCTTCAATGGTATAGAAATACTGTATCTGGGTCTCCTCATGACGATTATAGGTGCCATTTTTATTCTTTTCAAAAAATGTCAGATTGAAATGCATGGCATTTTCGTCAAAATGTGGCTCATTTTCCCAAACACAAAAAATATCATCCAAATCATAGACATAGGTATTATCCATAATGGTTTTTTTGTATTTTGTCACTGTATTGACATCAAAAAGCAAAATCCCTTCATTTTCCAGACATTCATAACTACTTAGAAAAAAGCTCTGTAATGCTGCCAGATCGGATAAATAATTAACACTGTCACAGCAGGAAATAACGGCATCAAAGGTTTGATTAATCTGGAAATTACTCATATCGCCTAAGTAGAACTGGATGTTCTTAAGCCCCATCCGATCTGCTTTTTCATCCGCCACGGTCAGCATCGCTTCGGATAAGTCGACTGCAGTCATGTTGATTCCAGCCTGGGCCAAATTGCAGGTGATGTTTCCGGTGCCACAGCCAAATTCCATGACATTTTTTATTTCACGTTTGCTGTTTAAAAATAACCGCTGAATATAATCAGACCATTTTGTATAATCAATTTCTTTCATCAATTCATCGTAAACCTGTGCAAATTCTTCGTACATTTTTGTTCTCCTGTGTTAGTATTTTTTTGAGTAGTTGATCATTTGTAGTGATGTGTCAAGGCCCCTTAATAAGACCTGCTCGTCAAAATTGAAGTCTGCTGTATGCAGATTTTTGTTAAATCCTTTTTCTTCGTTGCCAGTTCCTAAGCCGATGTATAAACCCGGCACTTCTTTCTGAAAAAACGAAAAATCCTCAGATAACATGACTTTTCGAAATCGAACTCGGTTTTCCTGGGGGATCTGCTCTTTAAAAATCTCATAAAGCCGTTCATCGTTAATCACTGGCGGGTACATTTCAACAAACTCCAGCTCAATATGACAGCCGTGGGTCAGTTCAACCCCTTTGACAACTTCCTCGATCCGCCGATGGAGCTTCTGATGGCTTTTTTCACTAAATGAACGGATCGTCCCGCCCAGCTTAACCTGATCGGCCACAACATTTACCCGGGTTCCCCCATTGAGTAAGCCAATTGAGATCACCACACTTTCCATGGGATTGGTGTTCCGACTGACGATACTCTGTAAACAAGTGATTAATGACGCACTGGCAACAATGGCATCCATTGACCGTTGTGGTTCCGCAGCATGACCACTGAGCCCATGCACAGTGATAAAAAACTCACTGTTCTGACCCATCATCGGCCCGGCTTTTGTTGCCAGTTTACCTTCTTCAATAAAGGGAAACAGATGATAACCAAAAATCGCTCTTACCGGATATTTGTTAAAGATCCCGGCATCAATCATCGGTTTTGCTCCCCCGGGCCCTTCTTCGCCGGGCTGAAAAATAAGCAGTACACTTCTTTTTCGTTGCTCGGGAAAATCAGCCAAATATTTTGCCAGCAACAGATTCATCGTCATATGTCCGTCATGTCCACAGGCATGCATCCATCCGGGATGCCTCGAAATGTATTCGTGATTGGCTTCTTCCCGAATGCAAAGGGCATCCATATCGGCTCGAAAGGCAATCGCATCGTTATCGCATTGTCCGTTAATATATAATACAAGACCCGTTTCACAGACTTTCTCCGGCTGGTATCCCAGGTCTGTCAGATAGTTGATCAAATACTCCTGAGTTTTCGGTAAATCAAAACCCTCTTCGGGGATCCGATGGAGATCCCGCCGCAGTTTACTTGCTTCATCTTGATAAATTTTTAATTGCTCACTAACTTCCATTCTTGCCCTTCTTTTTTCATTCATTACTACGCCTACCGCCATCGCACTCCTGTCAAACTCACAAAATGGTCAGCGGAAAGTGATGGTGTAGGTATCGCCATAATTCGCTTGATCAAACACAAAGCTGTCTTTTAAACCACTGGTAACCACAATCCTATTTTCACTGGTGATAAAAATCGCCTCCACATCCGGCAGTGCTTCAACTTTCTTCAGCCCTTCATCCAAGCCCAATAAAAACAGCGTTGTCGATAGGCTATCCGCATCGATGGAGGCATTCGTAACCACAGTGACCTGAATCAGCCCCGAGTTGGCGGGATAGCCGGTAAAGGGATCAAGAATATGATGGTACTTGTTTCCGGCCGCATCCACAAAATAGCGCTGATAATCCCCCGAAGTCACGACCGATCCATCCTTGATGGATAATACTCCCAAATATCCATTTCCTGGATTTCTGGGATCTTCAACACCAACCCCGAAATCGCTGTTATCAGCTTTTCCTCCCATCACCAGCACATTCCCACCGAGATTAACAATCGCATGCTTCACCCCTTCAGATTTAAGAACCGCCATCACCTCATCGGCAATATAACCTTTGGCGATCGCCCCTAGATTCACTGCCATCCCCGCTTCGGTTAAATAAACTGACTGATCATCTGGACTTAAGATTATCTTCTTATAATCGGTTTTGGCTTTCGTGGCGTCAATTGCTTCTTGAGTCGGGGCTTCTTTGGTTTCTGGTGAGTGAATCCCCCAGAGATCAACCAGCGGACCGATGGTCACATCAAAATATCCACCGGAATTTTTAGAGTATTCCAGACTCTTTTCAATGATGCGGTAAGTATCCTCGGACACAGTAACAGGCTTGATCCCGGCATTCTCTTTAATCAGTCCCAGATCGCTGCCAGTTTCAAAGGCAGTGAGACTGCTGTTTAATGCTTCAATTCGTTCAAATGGCTGATCAAGCAATTGTTCATCCGACTCCCCATAAAGGGTGATACTAACAAAGGTATCCAGCAAAAAATCACTCCGGGACACTGTTTTTCTCTGATCGCAGCCCGTTAAACCTCCGACCAGAAGTAAAAAAACAATCCCTGTTGCAGTAATTTTCCATCCCCTATTTTTTCTGCTGATTTGCTTCATCTATACACCCGTTCCTTTAACAAATATATGTATTATACCAAAGACTCTGAAAAAAAGCATAAAAAAATGGTAAAGACTTTACCATCCGGTTTTTTTCAGATAAAATAAGAGCGTTCTTTATTAAAAATTAACGAGGTTTCCATGAAAAAAAATGAAATCATCATCATTGTCGGCTTACTTGCCGTCAGTTTAATCGGCATTGCCGCTTTTTATTTAATCAATAAAACCGATTCTCCACTTTCGGTTCGAGTCACCCGTCAGGGCGAGGTTATTGGCATTTTCCCACTTTCTGAAGATCGCACCGAAATCTTTACTGATGCAACCGGTTTTAATACACTTGAAATTTCTGACGGCACTGCCAAAATGGTGGAGGCCGACTGTCCCGACCATATTTGTGTCAAAACCTATCCTATTTCCAGCCCCGGGGAAACCATTGTCTGTCTGCCACACAAACTGGTTGTGGAAGTCATCACTGGTGACTCCTGATGACTTCAAAAGCCTACCGACTGGTTATTCTCAGTCTTTATGTGGCCATGGCGCTGATTCTTAGTTATATTGAAAGCTTGATTCCTCTGCCACTGCCGATTCCCGGAGCCAAAATCGGCCTGCCCAATATTATTACCCTGGTCTCGCTGTTGACTCTGGGTTGGCCGCTAACCCTGCTGGTAGTGATCGCCCGGATTTTTTTATCGGGTTTCCTCTTTGGCGGCGGCTTTTCGATTGTCTACAGTCTGGGCGGCGGCCTCTTAAGTCTGCTGGTCATGAGCTTGCTTTTGCACTTTTTTAAAGACAAAATTTCAATTATCCTGGTCAGTGTTTTCGGGGCCATTACACACAATCTCGGTCAGGTCATCGTGGCTGCCATTGTCGTGCAAACCACCAGCCTGCTGCTTTATTTTCTATTCCTGATGGTACTGGCCATTCCCACCGGAATTTTTATCGGTGTCACTGCCCGGGAGCTGATGCGTCTGCTTGGCAAAACCACCATCTTCTCAAAACTGAACCTGCCTCAAAAAAAATAGCCGGTCGAATCTGACCGGCTGTTTTAATAAGCAATAAAGCAGTACCGACAATTGTTATATCATGTTGTACGCATCGGAGCGGACACGGCAGCGCCTGTCCGATTCCGCAGCGAACAACAGATTAACAATTGATCGGTACGGGTGTTTAACGGCAACCATTGTTAATCTTTATATTTCGGCAAGCTAATCTTAAATTCAGTTCCTTCGCCTACCTGACTCGACACAGCAATCGTACCACGATTGTTATGAACGATGTGTTTAACAATGGCCAGTCCCAGACCGGTGCCGCCCTTCTCCTTGGAGCGACTCTTATCCACCCGGTAAAACCGCTCAAAAATCCGGTCTACATCCTTCTCCGGAATCCCGTAGCCATGATCCCGCACCTGAATAGTGACCACTTCATCTTGTTCCGAAAGGGTAACCTCCACCCGATTGGCTGGCTCTGAATATTTAATGGCGTTATCGATCAGATTGATCATCATCTGCCGGAATTCATCTGCCACAAATTCCAATTCAATTGATTCTTGGCTGTTGAGTTCCAAGGCCATGGACTTTGCTTCGGCGCTCAACTTTAAAATATCAAAAATCTGCTTGATTTCCATATCAATATGCAGCAATTCGAACCGTCTTTCAAATCCGCCTTTGTTTTCCAGTTGCGATAAAACCAGAATATCACTGACCAGGCGGCTGAGGCGATCACTCTCTTCATAAATAATCGAATAAAATCGTTCCAGAGTTTTCGGATCAGTGATGTGGTTGACTTGAATGGTCTCAATAAAACCTTTGATGGTGGTAATCGGTGTTTTAAGCTCATGGGACACATTAGCAACAAAATCCCGGCGCATTTTTTCGAGATTTTTCAACAGGGTGATATCCTCAAAAATAATAATATGACCGTTGATGCTATTATTTTCTTCGATATGGTTAATATAAACCCGCAAGATCTGATTTGAATGAATCCGTGATTCAAAGCTCAATTTTTCGCTAGGATCATTCTCCAGATAATTCATCAGTTCCAGAATAAAAGACTCCCGATAAACTTCCAGAATATTATGTCCAATCACATGTTCGTTTCTGGGAATCCGCAAGACCTTCCGGGCCGCTTCGTTTAAATGGACAATGTGGTTCTTTTTATCAATTGCAATGACCCCATGATTCATATTGGACAAGATCGCCGTAAGCTCGGCATTCTTCTGGTTCATCTCAGTAAACGAGTTGTCCAATTGGATTGACATCTGATTGAGCGATTCCACCAGCTCTCCGATTTGATCTTCACGAATCATGGTCAGTTGCTGTCCATATTTGCCTGAGGCAATTTCTCTGGCAAAAACGGAAGCTTCTTCCAGTGGTTTCATTTCCCTGTTGATAAAGTAATTTATCAACAGGGTCGTCGCCATGATTGTTGTTAGGATCACAAAAATAATATTGTTGATCATTTCAAACATGGCATCATCCATGGCATTAACCGGCATGGATATTCGTAATACCGCCTTTACTTCCTTATCTTCATCAAAATAAGGGGTAGCGACATAGATCATTTCGTCTTTTATGGTGTTGGAGAATCGCACCTCAGTCGTTTGTTGGCCAGCCATTGCGCCATGGATTTCCGGTCGATTTTTATGGTTTTCCAGTGCGCCCAAACCTTGAACGGATTCGTAGATGACATCCCCCTGGGTGTCAATAATTGTCATCCGCACATTGGTACTTTGAGCAAAATTATCCAAATTTTTTTTGTTTCCCGTTTCCAGAAAGTCAGGTAACAGGTAATTCATAATATAGTTACTGCTCTTTTTGATGTTATTCTCAGTGTCGGCATAATAACTTTGACGATAGCTGATCGTCGTGAACAAGCCACAGATCGTGATACTGACAATGATAATGACAGTCAGTGAAATAGACAGACGTTTCTTCATTGTAGACTCCTATTTTTCAATAAAGCGATAGCCAACCCCCCGGACGGTTTCGATATATTTTTTGCCATCTTCAGATTGTTCCTCAATTTTTTTTCTTAAATAGCGGATATGGACATCCACGGTTCGGGTTTCTCCGTAATAGTCAAAACCCCAGATCTGATCCAGCAGCTGATCCCGGGTCAAGACCTGACCCCGGTGTTTGGCCAAAAAAACCAACAGTTCATATTCCTTAAGGGTTAAGGCCAGTTTCTCCCCATTTTGATAAACTTCAAACGCCTTGGGATCGATTTGAAGATCCCCTACCACAATGGCTTCATCCTCCTTGGATAAAAGAATCTCCGTCCGTCTTAAAACCGCCTTAACCCGGGCACATAGTTCTTTGACCCCAAAAGGCTTGGTAATATAGTCATCGGCGCCAATTTCAAGCCCCAGTACTTTATCGAATTCCTCACTTTTTGCTGTCAGCATAATAATCGGAATGTAGGAAATAACGTTATTGGCACGAATCTCCCGGCAAATGCTGATGCCGTCTTTTCCCGGCAACATCAGATCCAGAATGATCAGATCCGGCAATACTTCCAATATCTTTGCAATGGCTTCGCCGCCATCCTGAACGCCGTCGACTTCAAACCCATGCGTTTCCAGGTTAAATTTAATCAGTTCATATATATTTAATTCATCTTCGATTATCAGTATTTTTTTCATCATGACTCCTTCATTTTTTGTGTAATGAAATTATAACACATCCGCAAATTCTGTTCTGTAAATTTTTGATTAAATTGTAAACTATTACATAATTCTGAAAACGTTATAGAAAAAATAATGATTGTATTCTTTGTTCCTTCTTCATATAATGAATTTATCACATATAATCCTTTATCGCTAAATGAATTACTCCCCTTTTTCATTTAGAAAAACGAGCTGTTTCTTCTGAAACGGTTCTTTTTTTTTTGCAAAAAATTAAGACTGGCCATCAAGCCAGTCTTTCTCTTTTTTAGTGCTAACTCTTCCGATCCAGATTCCGCTTGGCCGTTTCCATCATCAGTTTGATGCGGTTCAGTTGATTGACTTCGCTGGCACCGGGATCGTAGTCGATCGGGGCAATGTTTGCCAGTGGGTATCTTTGACGGATCGGTTTGATCATTCCTTTTCCCATGACATGATTGGGCAAACAGGCAAAGGGCTGGACACAGACAATGTTTTCGACCCCATCATCAATCAGCTCCATCATCTCCGCCGTCAAAAACCAGCCCTCTCCACCCTGATTCCCCAGGGAAATCAGTTCCTGGGCTTTTTTTGCTTTCTTCTCAATGGTTGACGGCGCATGAAAGTGGGTGCTTGCTTCCAGCGCACTTTTCATATTTTTTCGGGAATACTCCAGCAACTGAATAATCAGTTTGGCACTCTTCATCGATTTCCTTTTACCGGATAATTCTTCATATTTAAAGACCTGGTTGTAACAACAGTAGAGGAAAAAGTCCATCAGGTCTGGCATCACCACCTCGGCCCCTTCGGCTTCCAGCACGGCCTGAAGGTTATTGTTGGCGGTAGGATGGTATTTCACCAGAATTTCACCGACAATGGCCACCTTGGGCAATTTTTTGTCGCTTCGGGGCAGGGCATCAAATTCATTGACAATCGCCCGGACGTTTTCTTTGAAATCCCGGAGATTTCCGTTTTTCATGCCTGCTTTTATTTTTTTGCGCCAATGTTGGTATAATTCTTCAGTTGATCCGGGATGGAGCTCATAAGGCCTCGTGCCACTGACAACCCGTTGCAGCAGATCGCCATAGACAATTCCCACCAACAATCGAGTTAGCAGTGGTAGACTGAGTTTAAACCCGGGATTCTTTTCCAAACCAATCGCACTCAGGGAAATTACCGGAATTTGAGACATTCCCGCTGATTCCAGAGCTTTTCTGATAAATGCCACATAATTGGAGGCCCGACAGGGTCCTCCGGTCTGAGTCATCAATACCGATACATTATTAAGATCATATTTTCCTGATTTCAGGGCGGCCATAATCTGCCCGGTAGTAATAATGGTAGGATAGCAGGCATCGTTATTAACATAGGTTAAGCCTTCATCAATGGCAGCATTATCCACGCTGGGCATCACTTCAATATGATAACCATATTTCTCCATGGCCTCTTCCAGAAAGTCAAAATGAATCGGGGACATCTGCGGCGCCAGCAGGGTGTGTTTCTTTTTCATCGCTTTGGTAAAGACCACCCGTTGTTTCATCGGGGTTGGTGCTACCACAATACTATTTTTCTCGCGCTCGATCATCGCCGCTTTGAGTGATCGCATCCGAATCCGAATGGCCCCCAGATTATTGACCTCATCAATCTTAATCAGAGTATAAATATTACCATGACTTTCGAGGATTTCCTGGGTTTGCTCCGAGGTCACCGCATCCAGTCCACAGCCAAAGGAGGTCAGTTGCACCAGTTCCAGAAAATCATGTTGGTTGACCACCTCGGCCGCCTTATATAAGCGGCTGTGGTATTTCCACTGATCCAGAACCCGAAAACGCTCATCTGCTTTAGGCTGATAGAGATGGGCAATGGCATCTTCGGTAAGTACCGCCATATCCAGGCCGGTAATGATATGATCCAGACCATGATTGACCTCCGGATCGATATGATAGGGCCGACCCGCCAAAACAATACCTTTTTGCCCAGTTTCTTTTAAATAGGCAATGGTCTCTTCACCTTTTTTCTCCATGTCCCGACGGAAGGTTTCTTTCTCAGCAATGGCCGCCTTCATAGCAACAGCAATTTCCTGCCGATTAATGCCGTAGACACCAAAGATTTCAGCCAGCCGTTCTTCCAGACGCTGATCATTGTCAAAGGGTAAAAACGGATTCAAGAAGGTAATGCCGTCTTTCTGAACATCATCCTGATTATGCTTGATGGTTTCCGGATAGGACATGACAATCGGGCAATTGTACCAGTTATCAACATCTTCAAATTCTTTTTCCTCATAAGGAATACACGGGTAGAAAATCAGGCCAATGCCCGCTTCCAGTAGAGCCTGAATATGGCCATGGGCCAGTTTTGCCGGATAACAGACCGACTCCGAGGGAATACTCTCCATGCCTTTTTCGTAAATCTTGCGATTGGATTCCGGCGATAACACCACCCGATAGCCCAGATGAGTAAAAAAGGTATGCCAGAAGGGATAATTTTCATAGAGATTTAACACCCGGGGGATCCCGATACTCCCCCGGGGTGCTCTCTCTTCAGACAACGAAGGGTAATTAAAGATCCGCTGATACTTGTATTGATAAAGATTAGGCAGGTCGGCATTCTTTTTAACATTCCCTTCGCCAATCTCACATCGGTTTCCGGTAATATGACGACTGCCGTCGTTAAAGCGGTTAATCGTCAGCAGACAATTATTACTGCAGCCGCCGCAGCGTTTGTGACCGACTTCCACAGCAAAATCGTCCAGCGCTTCCAAATCCAGAAGATTACTGCGTTCCCCGGCGACATAATTTTCCCGGGCAATCAAAGCCGCACCAAAGGCGCCCATCAGGCCCGCGATATCCGGACGGATAACCTCTTTTTCGGTGATCTTTTCAAAAGTCCGCAGCACCGCCAGATTATTAAAGGTGCCCCCCTGAACAATGATATGTTCACCCAGTTCTTTGGGGTTATGAATTTTTATTACCTTCTGCAAAGCGTTCTTGATAACCGAATAAGACAAACCGGCAGAGATGTCTCCGACTTCAGCCCCTTCCTTCTGGGACTGCTTGACCTTGGAATTCATAAAAACGGTGCAGCGGGTGCCCAGATCCACCGGGTTTTCTGCCATCAAGGCAGCATCAACAAAGGCTTGCATGTCAAGATCCAGAGATTTGGCAAAGGTTTCTAAGAATGAACCACACCCCGATGAGCAGGCTTCATTGAGAATGATACTGTCAATGGTACCATTTTTAATCTTCATGCACTTCATATCCTGACCACCGATGTCGAGAATAAAATCAACCTCTGGACAAAAATATTTGGCTCCCTTATAGTGGGCAATGGTTTCAATTTCGCCGATATCGATTTTTAAGGCTTTTTTGATCAGACTTTCACCATAACCGGTAACCGTTGACTTACCGATATAGACATCAGCTGGCAGCAAGCCGTAGACTTGTTTGATAATTTTGATCGACTGAGCCAGCGGACTGCCCTCATTGCCACCATAGTAATTGTACAAAAGAGCGCCGTCACCATTAATGACAACCGCCTTGGTAGTGGTGGAACCCACATCGATTCCTAAAAAACAGCAACCCGAATGATCATGCAAATTTCTTTTGGCAACCTGGTTGTGATCATGTCGTTCTTTGAACTGCTGCAATTCTTCCCGTGAACGAAACAGCGGCGCCAGCCGACCGACTTCATTTTCTGATACGGCATCAAGATTTTCCACTGCTTCAACCAGATCAGAAAAATTCATTGGCACTTCTTTTTCTGCCGAATAAGCCGCCCCCATGGCAACAAAGAGATTGGATTTTTCCGGAAAAATAATCTGCTCCTCAGTCAGTTTCAGGGTTTTTATAAAGCGCTGTCGCAGTTCCGAGAGAAAATAGAGTGGCCCCCCTAAAAAAGCCACATTCCCACGAATCGGATGACCACAGGCCAGGCCGCTGATTGTTTGATTGACCACCGCCTGAAAAATAGAGGCGGCAATATCGGCTTTCTCTGCCCCTTCATTGATCAGCGGCTGGATATCGGTTTTCGAAAAAACCCCACAGCGGGAGGCAATCGGATAAATCATGGTGTGGGTTTTGGATAATTCGTTGAGTCCTTCAGCGTCGGTTTTTAAAAGCGTTGCCATCTGATCAACAAAGGCACCGGTGCCCCCGGCACAGGTACCATTCATCCGCTGTTCAATGGTACCGGAAAAAAAAGTGATCTTGGCATCTTCACCACCCAGCTCAATGGCCACCTCGGTTTTGGGAATAATCCGTTCCACTGCCAGCGTACTGGCGACTACTTCCTGAACAAAGGGAATGCCCAGCCATTGCGAGATCATCAGCCCGCCGGAACCGGTGACACAAACCCGGGTCTGTAAATCGCCCAGTTTTTGATATGTTTCTTTTAAGAGATTGATGATGGTGACCTTGATGTTTGACAAATGACGCCGGTATTCTTCAAAGATGATTTCGTTTTTTGTGTCAATCACCACCACCTTAATGGTAGTGGAGCCGATGTCGATGCCCATTTTATAATTGCTTTTCATTTTATTTTATGACCTCTTCTCTAACCCGTCGGTTCTTAACGTTTGATCATCTGAATTTAATCATACGACTGATATAAGGGTTTAACCCGACGATATAGTTGCTTATATAATTTACTATAAATTTCTGTATAGATTATTGCATTTTCCGGGTTGGGTTCAAAAACCCGGGATTTTCTAATCATCGCCGCACTGGCAGTGTGAATATCCGGATAATGATTTAAGCCCACAAAGGTGGCGATGGCGGCGCCTAAACCAGTTGTCTCAAAGGTCTGAACCCGGTACACCGGCCGATTAAAAATATCGGCCATGATCTGAGCCACCCCATCACTGCGGGAGCCCCCGCCGGATAGTCCGACAGCCTGAATTGGAACTTTTGTTTTGCGTTCAATCCGTTTTACCCCCTCCAGCAGGGCGTAGCCCAGACCTTCAATGATGGCCCGGTAAATATGTCGCTTGTCATGACCCTCACTAAAGCCGATAAAGGTTCCCCGGGCTTCCGGCCGAAAGGCTTCGCGACCCCAATAGGGCTGATGAACCAGGCCATCCGCTCCTGGCAGGGTCGTCTCCAGATAGCCCTCCAAAACCTCATGAATCGCTTGGGGATCAGACTGATCAAGAAATTCCCGGATATACCAATCGACCATCCAAAATCCGTGATAAATAGTCACTTCGGGATTATACGCGTCATTTTCCACCGCTGCAAAGGAAGGGTAGAAGGGATAGAGCTCCACATATTTTTTTGTGGTCACCTCCACCGTTGATTGGGTACCCAAAGAAATACTGGCGACCTCCGGTGTCAAAGCCCCGACACCAAGAGTTTCACAGCCTTTATCCGTCCCTGAAGCGACAATCGGCAAACCCACTGGCAGGCCAGTGACTGCAGCGGCAGTTGCCGTCAGATATCCGATGATTTCGCAGGAGTCGGTCAGCTCATAGCATTTTTCCGGCTCAACCTGAAGAATCTGCGTTTTGACGTTATACTTGCCACACCACTGTTTCTTTTTCGTATCAAAGGGCAGATGACCGGCAGTGTTGGAACGACTGTCAGCTAGTTTCCCAGTCAAGCGACTCAAAAAATAGGTCGAAAGAAAAACGACCTTGTAGGCTTGGGCCCAGATCTCCGGTTCCTGCATCTTGATCCAGTTGACATGAGCAGTTTGACTGAAGGATTTGGCGTAGGTGCTAAACCCAATACATTTAAAGAGCAGCGCATAGGGCCAGGGATAGGGTAGCGGTTCGGCTAATTCCCGGCGATCCAACCAACTGATAAAATTGCGCAGCGGCTCACCACTTTCATCCACCACCGTGATCACATCCCGCTGACAAGACACCGTCATTCCCCGAATGGTCAAAAACAGCGCCGGTGCGTTTTCCTTAAGCTCCGAAATCACTTTAACCAGGGCCTTCCAGAACATTTCTGGCGCAGCTTCTTTCCATTGGAAATGTTTCGAATAATAGCCCTTGAATAATTCTTCGCTTTTAGCCAACTCATTACCGGTCTCATCAAAAATAATGCCCCGAAGTCCTCGGGTGCCGCAATCGATGGTTAACACTGAATTCTTATTTTGCATGCTTTTTGTGTTGTCCAAAATCCATTCTCCCGACATCAACTCATTTCGTATCATTATACCAAATAGTTTGAAAGTGTAAAACAAAAAGCGTTGAATAAAAAGAGTTTACTTTTTATTCAACGCCTGGTTTATTGCATAAGTACCGTACCGACCAATTGTTACATCATGTGCTTATGTACAGTATGTGCTTTCTTTTATCAATGTCAATTACTTTTACCTATAATTAATTTTACAGTTTGATGTCTTTAAAATCCTTAACCTGTTTGGTGATGGCAATTTCGGTTGGTAGACGCTCGATGCTGGATGCGCCAAAGAAGCCGCAAACGCCAGTTGTACGATCAAGAACATACTTGGCATCTTCCGGTTCAGCCACCGGGCCACCGTGAACAATGACCATAATGTCCGGATTAATGGCTTTGCCAGCGTCACAGATCTCCTGGGTCAGCTTGACACAGTCGTCCAGGGTTTTTGCAGTTCCGGCCCCGATGCTCCCTTTAGTGGTCAGTCCCATATGGGCAACCAGTACATCGGCACCAGCTTTGGCCATTTTTTCGGCCTCTTCGACATTAAAAACATAGGGAGTCGTGACCAGATCCAACTCATGGGCTTTCCTGATCATCTCCACTTCCAGATCATAGCCCATATTGGTTTCTTCCAGGTTTTGACGGAATACACCATCAATTAAGCCGACGGTCGGGAAATTCTGCACGCCGGAAAAGCCGGCTTCTTTAACCTGTTTTAAAAACATCTCCATATCTCTAAACGGATCGGTGCCGCAGACCCCGGCCAGAACTGGCGTATCTTTTACAATCGTTACTACTTCTCGGGCCATGTCCATAACAATGGCATTGGCATCGCCATAAGATAACAGCCCGGCTAAAGAACCCCGGCCAGCCATCCGATACCGGCCGGAATTGTAGATAATAATCAGATCAACACCACCAGCTTCAGCGCATTTGGCCGAAATCCCAGTTCCTGCTCCAGCGCCAACCACCGAAATTCCGTTAGCTTCCTGTTCTCTTAGCCGTCTTAATACTTCTTCTCGTTTTATTGCCATGTTAGTTTCTCCTTTATGCGTTCTTTTTTTCAATCATCGTAATCAGTTTCTCTGCCATTGCCAGAGCAAAGGCTTCGTCGTTGATATCGGTATCCATTTCCACCAGTTCGACTTGATCGTCGATGTTGGCCCGCAATTGGGCAAACAGTTCGGCATCTTCTTCCGGACCATAGAACGGTGCGCCTTCCACGTCAATGGCAGAAACTCCTTTTAGCGGAAGAAACAAAGCAACCGGGCCGGTGGCCATATTTAACTTGCTGGCAATGATTTTGCCCATCTGAGAACACTCGTCTACGGTGGTTCGCATCAGGGTAACGCTGGCATTATGTTTATAGAGGTTACGATCTTTATATTTTTCAGGAACGGTTTCAATGGCCCCAAAATTGACCATATCGAGTGCCCCCACCGAAACGACCTCGGGGATTCCCGCCTTGGCAGCCGCTTCCAGTCGGGTTGGCCCCGCTGTGAAGACCCCGCCAGCTACCTCATCACACCACTCGGTGGTTGTGGCATCAAATACGCCTTTGATAAAGCCCGCTTCAATCAGACTTTCCATAGCCATCCCGCCGGCACCGGTGGCATGAAATACCAGCACCTCATAGCCCTGATCTTCCAGATATTCTCTAGCCGTGGTAACACAAGGCGTCGTAACCCCAAACATGGTGGCTGCCAGCAAGGGTTTTTCTTCCTTAAGCTCAGGAATATCAAAACTGGCCATCCCGGCGATCGCATTGGCGGCATTGGCCAGAATATGATTGGAGATGCTGTTGATCCCGGAAATATCGACCACTGAATACATCATTGTGATATCTTTTTCACCAACATAGGGACGGGTATCACCTGAAGCCACGGTAGAAACCATAATCTTCGGCACACCTACAGGCAAACTTCGCATCGCAAAGGTACCAATGGTGGTTCCGGCTGATCCCCCCAGACTGATGACGCCGTCAACCTTACCCTGGTCATACAGCTCTCTGGTAATTTTTGCAGCCCCGGCCATCATCACGTCAATACCCAAGCCGCGATCATGTTGCTGTTGCAACTCATCAAGAGATGATCCCCCGGCGATAGCAACCGCTTCACTGGTGATATCCGGCTCAAATAAGGGCTCGCCCATCACCCCACAGTTGATCGTGGTGGTACTTAAGCCCTGCTTTTCAATCAATTCCTTAATAAACTGGAATTCATGACCCTTGGTATCAAAGGTTCCGACGATTAACACGTTTTTCATTCCATGCCCCCCTTGAGATTTTTTACTTAACTTATTCGATTTGTAATTGCTTAGAACAAATCTCTTTTTATTAAGTCGCTTTGAATTTAATTCATTAAATACGCAAGGTTTATGCCAAAAATTAAAACGCTCAAATCCGCTGTTGCCGCCATTAAAAATGAATCAATGGGCAAGTGATTTCCCATAAAAATATCAACTGGGCAATATTTTCTCAAATCGAGTAAATATTGCCCAGTCATTTAATCGGCGCCTTCCGATTCTGTGGATAAATGGTATTTCATGATTTTATTGTAAAGGGTTCGTCGGGAAATACCGATTCGTTGGGCTGCTTCGGTGCGGTTCCATTGGCAGGCTTTAAGAATTTCCCGAATATAATTACTTTCCAGATGTTCCTTGCTGGTTAACAGCATCTCCGGCCCATGAACTTCAAGCGACTGGGGTTTGCTTCCGGATTTTGGTTTGTGCAATTCTTCCACCACCATGTCATCCCGCCTTATGTATTTGCCTTCACTGAGGATCACCGCCCGCTCCAGTACATGTTTGAGTTCGCGAACATTGCCCGGCCATGGACATTCCATCAGATAGGCCATGGCATCCGGGGCCAGTCGCTTCTCTTCCAGCTGATACTTTATTTTGAATTCGTCCAAAAAGCGATTGCAAAGTAATGGAATGTCCTCGGTATGCCGCCGTAACGGTGGGGTATTGATTTCTACCACATTCAGCCGATAGTAAAGATCCTCCCGGAAATGATTGTCCGCCACCGCCTGTTTAATATCGACATTGGTGGCACAGACAATTCGCACATCGACAAAAATAGTTTTTTCGCCGCCAACCCGTTCAAACTCCTGTTGCTGAATAATCCGCAGCACCTTCGCCTGGAGATCGACATCCATTTCCCCAATCTCATCCAGAAACAGGGTGCCATTATTGGCCAGTTCAAATTTCCCCAACCGCCGTTTATCGGCCCCGGTAAAGGCCCCCTTTTCATGGCCAAACAACTCACTTTCCAATAAATTTGGTGGCAAAGCGGCGCAATTCACCTTGATCAGCGGACCCAGACAACGTTTACTGTTAAAATGCAGCGCCTTGGCCACCAACTCTTTACCGGTTCCGCTTTCTCCCTGAATTAGCACATTAACATCCTTGTCGGCCACCTTATTGATCAGTTCATACATATCCTGCATGATTACACTTTGCCCGACAATCTCATCAAATCCCCGCTTTTTCAGCAGTTCTTTCTTTAAATGCTTATTTTCCTGTTTTAATTTATAATAATTTTTAAACTTGTCGGTCGTTTCCGAAATCGCCAGTTCAGTGGGAATCCGCTCAAAGCTGGAGCCTCCGATATAACCGATAGTCTGGGAGTTTTTATAAAAATAATAGGCATCCTCCGGTGAATTGATGGGCCCGCCATAAATCATCTTATAGGTGCGGGGATTAATCTCATCGACGGCCGCAAAAATTGCTTCTGTCATTTCCAGGCATTCATTGATGGTGGAAAAAACCTTGCCGGATTTCTCACCACCCCGGGTCCAACCAAAATGGGCACAGACAACATCCACCCCTGCCCGGGTCATGGCCCGGGCCTGCTCTTCATTAAAGACAAAGGCAATCGTAAAGAGGTCGGCGGCCACAGCCTTTGTCATAAATTCGATTTCCTGGTCATAACCCAGGCCCTTCTCCTCCAACCATTCCCGGAATTGCCCGTCAATCAATCCCACGGTAGGAAAATTATTGACGCCGCTAAAACCCAGATCCCGGACTTTTTGAATCAATTCCTGATGAGTGTAATTGGGGTCAGTGGCATTGATCCCACAGATCACGGCCCGATCTTTGAGTTTTGGCAGTATCTCCCGGCTGGAAAAATCGAACACCAACTCATTGCTGTTGGAAAATGGCATCATACATCCAATCGACGGAATGCCCGCCGAACGAAAGCGACCAGCACTCAGGGCCAGCAACAAATCAGCCCCGCCCTTAACCGCCTGCTTGGCAAAAAGACCAGACCCCACCGCCACCCCAATCACCGGTTTATTCATTTTTAAACTATTATGGATCATTTTTTCGATGGCTTCTTTTTTCTTCATGGTATTCTCCCACTGAAAACTTTACTCTCATTATACAATCCCCGGTCAAAAAACGCAAAAAGACTATTGCAGAGTTCTGCAATAGTCTTAACTTACATTTGTGATTTACTAAATCTATAAGCCGAGTTCTGTTTAAATAGTCATCTATCTCGATTTATTGTTACCAATAAATTCTAGCGACCTACCATAGGACAACGACGAGCAGCCGTCTTTTACAGTCCGTTCTTGGTCTTGCTCCAGGTGGGGTTTACATAGCCGATGTGTTACCACACCGCTGGTGAGCTCTTACCTCACCCTTTCATCCTTACCATTACTGGCGGTATACTTTCTGTTGCACTTGCCTTAGAGTCGCCTCCACCGGGTGTTACCCGGCACCCTGCTCTGTGGAGCTCGGACTTTCCTCAACCGGATTACTCCGGGTGCGACTATCTGATTTACTAAATCAATATAGTATACACTTTCTTCACGCAAATTTCAAGAATTATTTAATTTAGACTTTGTCATAGAAATTATTAACCAATTCATATTAGCTCAACACTACCGTACCGACCAATTGTTAATCTGTTGTATGCGCGCAATTCGTACAGTTGCGATATAACTTTATCTAAATTATAAACTATATTTTGCAACTGTTCGCCTTGAGGCACACAACATGATATAACAATTGTCGGTACTACTAGACTCTATTTGAATTAAGGTTTAATCACTAACGAATTGGTTAATAATTCACAATAAAATCCCGGGACGACTCCGCAACAATCATTTCCGGGCAGGCGTCCTCCAAACCGGCTGTCAGCATTTGTTTAAGACAGTCGGTTACCCATTTCTCAGTGCCGTAATGACCAGCATCCAGCACCCAGATGTTGTTTTCCAGAGCCCGTTGCCCGTCGTGATGTTTGAGATCCCCGGTGATTAGCACATCGGCTCTTTTGGCTTTGGCCAGACCGATCATATCCGCTCCAGCGCCGGAACAGATAGCCACCCGACGAACAATCTCCGGAACCTTACCGGCCCCTCTTAAAGTGGGGAGATCCAACCGTTTTTTTATTTCGGTAATAAAATCGACGGCTCCGATAGGCTGACTTAATATCCCAATTTTTCCGAGTCCGTTTTCATTGATTAAATCCCCATTTTCCAGCGGGATCACATCATAGGCCATCGCTTCGTAGGGATGATTTCTTTTTAGGGCCGCAATCAGATTATTTAATTCAGGCGCCGCTACAATGGCTTCAATCCGATCTTCCGAAACGCTGGTCATCTTATCTACCGCCCCAATAAATGGTTTGGCGCCTTCCTTCGGGCGAAAAGTACCGGTTCCGGAGGATCGATAGGTGCAATAATCGTAATCACCGATGGCCCCGGCGCCGTTTTTACCTAATACCTCGATGATTTTATGACTGGCTTCCACCGGCGTAAAGACGACCAGTTTATAATACCTCGTCGGATTTGAGGGTTCCAGAGTTTTAATCTTTTCAAGGCCGATAATCTCGGCCAAATAGTGGTTAAGACCCTTGGCGGCCTTATCCAAATTGGTATGGGCCACATAAACAGCGACGTCATTTTTAATCAATTGGGCAATCATTTGGCCTTTTTCGCCGTCACAGGATACGGTTTTTAAGCCATTAAAAATAAATGGGTGATGGGCGATAATCAGATCGGCTTTTTTTACAACCGCTTCATCAACTACATCAGCCGTAACATCCAGGGTCAACAGAATCCGGTTAATACACTGTTGCCGCGATCCGACCTGAAGGCCGACGTTATCCCAGCTTTCAGCCAGTCTTTCCGGGGCCAGGGCTTCAATGGTCTGGATGATTTGATTTAGTTTGACAGACATTTTTTCACCTCATTCAGTTTTTCGATAAACCTACTACTTTCCTGAAATTGCTTGGCCGCCACCGCCGTGGTTCTTCCCCGGGTACTGGTTACAATCTGTTGTTCCAAAAATATTTTTCGGTCGATCAGAGCACCCAGCAAAGGATGCTGATGCCTATAATACTCAAAACCCAATTCATATTCCAATGGGGTGGTAACAATCATCGCTCCCGGCTCGGCCACAATGATCTCATAAACCCGATCGCCTTCCCGAGCCAGCTCTTCCCGGGTAATTAAAAACCCCGCTGTTTCCAGATATCTTCGTAACACTGCCTGATTATTCATTGGCTGCAAAACCAGTTTTTTTGCCGCTCTGGCAACAGCTGGCTGGGCTTTTAGCAGATCCCGGATCAGGAGCCCCCCCATCCCTGCCATAACAACAACCTCAACCTCGCCAGGTTTAAGCACAGAAAGACCCGAACCAAGTCGGGTCTCGATCTGTTTTTGTAATTGTTGGGCGTCGATAATTTTTTGAGCTTTTTTCAGTGGTTGCTGGTTAATGTCGCTGGCGATGGCCCTGCAAACACCCTTGTTTTCTACCAGGTACGCTGGCAGGTAACCATGATCGGTGCCAATATCCGCCATCGAGCAGGCCCCGGTCACACAACCGGCAATCACCTCAAGCCTTGGACTTAATTTAATCTTCATTTTAGGTTAAGTAATCCTTCAATTTCTTGCTGCGGCTGGGGTGTCTGAGTTTACGCAGCGCCTTGGCTTCAATCTGTCGGATCCGTTCCCGGGTGACGTTAAACTCTTTGCCGACTTCTTCAAGTGTTCGAGCCCGACCATCATCGAGACCAAAACGTAATCGCAGCACCTTTTCTTCACGTTCGGTCAGGGTATTTAACACTTCAATCAGCTGTTCTTTCAGCAGTGCATAGGATGCCGCTTCAGCTGGTGCCGGGGCCTCTTCATCGGGAATAAAATCACCCAAATGGCTGTCTTCTTCTTCCCCAATCGGGGTTTCCAAAGAAACCGGATCCTGAGCAATTTTCTGAATTTCCCGAACTTTTTCTTCAGAAAAACCCATTTCCTTGCCGATTTCTGCGGGGGTTGGTTCCCGCCCGTATTCCTGCAGCAATTGCCGGGAAACCCGGATCAATTTATTGATGGTCTCGACCATGTGTACCGGGATTCGGATCGTTCTGGCCTGATCGGCGATGGCCCGGGTAATCGCCTGGCGAATCCACCAGGTAGCATAGGTACTGAATTTAAAACCCTTGGTATAATCAAATTTCTCAACCGCCTTGATCAAGCCGAGGTTTCCTTCCTGAATCAGATCGAGAAACGACATACCCCGGCCCACATAACGCTTGGCGATACTGACGACCAGTCGCAGGTTGGCTTCAGCCAATTCTTTCTTGGCCATCTCATCGCCTGCTTCCATGCGGCGAGCCAGTTCCATTTCTTCATCGCCGGTCAGTAAGGGTACCTTCCCGATTTCTTTTAAGTATAAACGAACCGGATCATTGACACTGACTGAATCTGCCAGTTCAAGTTCTTTCTGGTTCTCTTCCTCAAGTTCCGCCGCTTCCAGAGCTTCCAGTTCGAGATCGGTAAAAGCGATTTCGATCCCTTCTTTTTGCAGATACAAATAGATTGAATCAATTTCTTCGGGGTCAAGATCCGCCTTATCCAAAATTTCTTCAAAATCGTGGTTATTTAAATTTCCTTTTGATTTCCCCCGCTTTAACAGCTGCTGCACCTCCGGCATCAGCTCAATGGCGACTTTTTCGATTTCAATGATGTCGTCGTCAATATCGATGATCACATCGTCGGTTTTTACTTTCTCGAGTTTCATTTTAGTGCCTCCCGTTTTCTTTCATCATTTTCTTAATCTCTATGAGTTGATTGGTGAGCCGTGCCACCTCATCGTCATTACCAGTCGTTGACTCCCGCTTAATTTGTTCGGAAAGTCGGTCGAGTTGAGCTTCATTATAAAATCGATTCATTATTTCCAAAGCATCGTGATAATCTGACCGGGAGACTTCATCCTCGTTCATCATGAACTCAACTAATTTTTTAACTTCTTTGGAATCTTCAAAATGTGACATAATCTGATTAACTTCAATCCGGCTGCCGGTTTTCCGCTTTTCTAAAAGAACGCTGATCAGTTCCTGATAGAACGAGTCGGTCAGAAAGTCAATCGGAACGTCATCGATAATTTCCGGGTTTTTTAAACAGTAGCGAATCACCACTTCCTGAGCATTTTGGTAGGCCCTGGGAATTTTTTGTGGCGTTACCACATTATGGGTCGATTCAACCAGTTGAACTGGATTATCCGGCCGTTTTTTTGAGCGCATGACCTCGCGTCTTATCACTTCCTGATTAATTCCTGTTTCACCAGCCACCATTTTGCTGTAGTAATCAACTTCCAGTGATGTCTCCAGCTGCTTTAGTACGTTAATTGCTTCATTGCCATAGCGGAGCCGTCCATCGGTTTGAGAAAGATCATTGTGTTTTTTTAGTAATCCCAATTCATATTCAACGATGGTTAAGGCCTTGGCGACCGCATCCAAAAATCCCTGTTGACCATATTTTTGGACAAAGGAATCTGGATCCTCATTGCTCGGCAAGTTTAATATTTTAACATTTAAGCTGGTCTTTTTCAAGATATTCATGGCTTTTTCTGTTGCCGATTTCCCTGCACTGTCGCCATCAAAGGCAATGATCACTTCATTGGCATAGCGCTCCAGAATTTTTCCATGAAATGGGGTAAAGGCCGTTCCCAATGCTGCTACGGTATTTTTGATCCCTTTTTCATATAAAGAGATCACGTCCATGTAACCTTCCACAATCACGATCTGCCCGTCATCCAAAAAGTTCTTACAATGATTGAGATTATAAAGCTCATAACTTTTGGAAAAAATTGGGGTTTCGGGGGAGTTTAGGTATTTGGGCCCATTTTGTCCGGTTGTCATCAAACGACCGCCAAACCCAACAATCTGTCCCCGGGGGTTAACAATCGGGAACATAATCCGATCGCGGAAGCGATCATAATGTCGTTTGCTTTCCGAGGCCAGAACCAGACCCGAATCCAGCATTTCCGTCAGGGTAAAGCCTTTAGTCACCAGAAAATCGGTCAATCGGCTCCAGTCCTCACTGGCATAACCTAACCCAAATTCGCGGATGGTTTCCTGAGAGATGCTGCGCTGACTTAGATATTCCCGGGCAGATGGTGTCGTTTTTAAAATTTTATAATAGTAGTTGGCAGTCTGCCGATGCAATTCATAGAGCCGCTTCTTTTTTTCATAAGCCTGGTGGTCTTCCTGTTGATTCTGTTTTTCCGGCAAAACCATATTTGCCCGAGTAGCCAAAAATTTGAGAGCATCCATGAACGGTAATTTTTCCATTTCCATAATAAAGGTAATCACATTGCCTCCGGCTCCACAGCCAAAACAATGATACAGCTGTTTTTCCCGGGATACCGTGAAAGACGCTGTTTTTTCATTATGAAACGGACATTTTCCTTTGAATGAATTGCCCACCCTCTTTAAGGTCATGTAACCCGAAGTCACATCCACAATATCATTGGCGTCGATGACAGATTGGATCACTTCTTCGGAATAGTAAGTCGTCATTTGTTTTTTCCTTTTGTAAAATTAAAGTCTTGACTTTTTAAGGGTCTATTATCTCTATTCTAAGTAAAATGCAATTCTCCTTGTTTTAATATCCTTTATTTTTATATTTAAACAAAAATAAAGTTTCATTAATTTTTTAAAAAATTGTTATCGATGGATAATAGTTGATTATTTGGGTAATAAAAAAATTAATCACAATAATATTAGAAAGAGGTGTTCTTATGGAAAAAAAACGTATTATCGAAGCCATTCATGAACAAGTAAAAGCTGCCGATTTTGATGATCATGGCAAAGCCGTTCTCAGTATGAAAGATGTCGCAGATGGTCAATTAATCATGGATGTCCTGGAAGAATTAAAATCAGACACAACCTTCGATTTTGATTTTGATCTGGACAAAATGGAACTCACTGTCCATAACCCGGAAGATGATCTGGACGGATTTATCAGACGGCACCCCTCCCCACAAAAGTGCAAATAGTGTTCCTTTTCCGATCGACAATTTGTGGTAAGTCCAATAAAAAAGCTCCCCTGGGATTGCCCACGGGAGCTTTTTTATGATCGACACGAAAAACCCTGCGGGTCTCTCGTGTCAAAAATCTAATTACATTTCTGCTTTTTGTTTGTAACCCAGGTAACGTTCCATTGCTTCTTCTTTTGCTTTATCATAAAGAGTTGCTGAAACTTCCGGGAAGGTCAGTTTTAATGAGGTGTATCGAACTTCTGAATCCAGGAATTCGGTGAATTTGTCCATATCCGGTTCTTTGGAATCAAGGATAAATGGATTTTTACCCTCTTCTTTCAGGGTTGGATTGAATCGGTACAGATGCCAGTATCCGGATTCCACAGCAAATGCTTCATGGGTTTGGGTCCGGCTCATACCACCTTTGATACCATGGTTGATACAAGGCGCATACGCAATGATCAGTGATGGACCATCATAGGCTTCAGCTTCCTGAAGGGCTTTCATAAATTGATTTTTGTCTGCGCCCATGGCTACCTGAGCAACATAAACATAACCGTAGGTTGCCGCCATCATACCAAGGTCTTTTTTCTTGATTCGTTCACCAGCGGAGGCGAATTGTGCCACTGCTGCGGTTGGTGTTGACTTAGAAGCCTGACCACCGGTGTTGGAGTAGATTTCGGTATCCAGTACGAATACGTTGATGTTTTTGCGTGACGCTAAAACATGATCCAGTCCGCCATATCCGATATCGTAAGCCCAGCCATCGCCACCAAAAATCCATTGGGATTTTTTGATCAGGTATGACTGATTGTCCAGAATAAACTTGGCATAGGTTGCCAGTGCTTCGCTTGGTGTATAAGCAGATAAGACTTCAACCAGTTTAGCCGAGGCAATTTTGGAAGCTTCCGCATCTTTTCTACTGTCAATCCAGGCTTGCGCTGCTGTTTTAACAGCTTCTGGAGCATCGCCAGCAATGATTTCTTTTAGATAGTTTTCAATGGTATCAGCCATTTTTTCAGTTGCCAGCATCATCCCGAAACCATACTCGGCATTGTCTTCAAATAAAGAGTTGGCCCAGGCTGGTCCTTTTCCTGCGGCATTTTTGCAGTAAGGTGTAGAAGGTGACGATGCTCCCCAGATTGATGAACAACCGGTAGCATTGGCAACCAGCATGCGATCCCCAAACAATTGGGTAATGGTTTTAATGTATGGTGTTTCACCACAACCGGCACAGGCTCCGGAGAACTCAAGCAATGGCTGACAGAACTGGCTGCCTTTAACAGTCGCCTTATTCATCAGGTTATCTTTAATCGTAACCGTGGTCGCATAGTTCCACATTGGGATTTGATCTGCCTGTGTATCGATTGGTTCCATTTCCAGGGCTTTGGTTTTAGCCGGACAAGCATCCTGACAGTTACCGCAACCAGTACAATCAAGGGTGCTGACCTGGATTCGGTACTCTAAGCCATCAAATTGTTTTCCGGTCGCTTTAACAGTGGTAAAGCCTTCTGGCGCTGCTGCTTTTTCACCAGCATCCACTAACACCGGACGGATGGCAGCATGTGGGCAGACAAATGAACACTGATTACACTGGATACAGTTTTCAGGAATCCATTTTGGCACATTAACAGCGATACCCCGTTTTTCGTAGGCTGAAGAACCAGACATAAAGGTTCCGTCTTCCACGCCAGTAAAGGTTGATACCGGAATATCATCACCTTCCAATCGGTTGATCGGACGTAAAATCTTTGTGATGAATTCTGGTACATTTTCTTCAGTTGCTTCGTCAGCTTTAAGCTCTTTCCAGGCAGCCGGAACATCGACTTTAACCAGCGCATCAATCCCCTGATCAACAGCAGCATTGTTCATATCAACAATTTTTTGACCTTTTTTACCGTAAGATTTTTGAATCCCCGCTTTAGAGAAGGCAACCGCATCTTCAATTGGAATAATGTCGGCCAGTTTAAAGAACGCTGATTGCATAATCATGTTGGTACGACGGCCCAGCCCAATTTCTTCCGCAATTTTAGTCGCATTGATAATATAGAAATTAATGTCATTATCAGCGATGTATTTTTTTAATGACGCTGGTAATTTTTCATCCAATTCGGCAACATCCCAGACTGTATTAAGCAGGAAGGTTCCGCCTTTTTTCAAACCTTTTAACAGGTCATATTGGTGAACATAGGCTTGGGTCGAGCAGGAAACAAAGTCAGAATTTACAATTAAGTAAGTTGACTTAATTGGTTTTTTCCCAAACCGCAGGTGAGAAACGGTAACCCCACCGGATTTTTTACTATCATAGGAGAAGTAACCTTGAGCATATAAATCGGTATGATCCCCAATAATTTTAATGGCTGATTTATTGGCCCCAACGGTTCCGTCAGATCCCAGACCCCAAAATTTACATCCTTTGGTTCCTTCTGGAACAGTATGCAGGTTTTCACCCAGTTCCAGATTGGTGTGGGTGACATCATCAACAATCCCGATGGTAAATTTATCTTTGGGTTGTGCCAGTTTTAAATTATCATAAACGGCTTTAATTTGCGCAGGAGTGGTATCTTTTGAGCTGAGTCCATAGCGACCACCAACAATCAGTGGTTGGAATTCTTTGCCATAGAAGACGGTGCAGATATCTTGGTATAAAGGCTCGCCCAGTGAACCAGGTTCTTTGGTACGATCCAGTACGGCAATTTTCTTAACGGTTTTTGGCAATACTTTTAGTAAATATTCCGGCGCAAACGGTCTGAATAAACGAACCTTGATCAAGCCGATTTTCTCGCCCTGTTTCAATAAATAATCGATCGTTTCTTCAATCGTATCGGTTACTGAACCCATGGCAACGATGATATTTTCGGCATCGTCAGCACCATAATAATCAAATAAGTGGTATTCCCGACCGGTTTCTGCCGAGATTTTTTCCATGTAATCAGCAACAATTTCTGGAACCTTATCATAGAACGGATTACAAGCCTCTCGCGCCTGGAAGAAAATATCCGGATTCTGAGCGGTTCCTCGAGTTACTGGGTGTTCGGGATTTAAGGCCCGGTTTCTGAATTCTTGAATCGCTTCAAAATCGGCCAACTTTTTAAAGACATCATAATCGATCACTTCAATCTTTTGAATCTCATGTGACGTTCTGAAACCATCAAAGAAGTGCATAAATGGCACCCGGCTTTTAATGGCAGCCAGATGAGCAATCGCAGCCAGATCCATTACTTCCTGGACACCACCGGATGCCAACAAGGCAAAACCAGTTTGACGACAAGCCATAACATCGCCATGATCACCAAAAATAGACAAAGCTTGGGCTGCCAACGTACGGGCGGTAACATGAAAAACGCCAGGCAACAATTCGCCAGCAATTTTATACATATTCGGGATCATCAGTAAAAGTCCCTGGGATGCAGTAAAGGTGGTGGTTAAGGCACCAGCTGCCAGCGAACCGTGAACCGCACCAGCGGCACCACCTTCTGATTGCATTTCTGAAACTTTGACAGTTTCACCAAAAATATTTTTTCGTCCCTGAGAAGCCCAAACGTCCGCATATTCGGCCATTGGGGATGAAGGGGTAATTGGAAAAATAGCTGCAACCTCAGTAAACGCATAGGCAACATGAGCAGCTGCTGTATTTCCATCCATTGTCATCATTTTTTTAGGCATGATTTTCCTCCTTGAAATTAAAACAAAGTGTTTTTATTGATGGTTTAAATAGCAAAATTTTATCTATGAAATTATATCATATTAGTTTTTGAGTGTATACACTTTAATACAGGTAATTTTTTGCCGGAATTTTGCAGCGTTTTTTTGTTTATTAGCCCGAAAACGATTAATGTTAACCTTTTTATCGTTTGTATCTCTTTTAAGTGGATAGTATTGTGTATTCGAAAACTTTTATCCTCACAAATTAATTCTTCGCAATAATTGGCTGCGGATGAACTGTTAAAATCTTTATTAACAGTTCATCAACAGTAATTTTTGTGAATTGATAACTTTTTTTAAATTTTTAATTGCTCTTGACTCACTATTTCTTTTTAGCTTCTTTAAAGGCCAATTTCTCTGGTATTAAAAAATCAGTCTGAAACTCAAAACATTCCTTGGCAACCACACTGCTTAAGACGAGCAGACTGATTAAATTGGGAATGGCCATCATGCCGTTCATCGCATCCGATAAATTCCAGACGATTTCCAAGGCCGTCGTGGCTCCAACAAAAACGACCAGGCAATAGAGAACCCGATAAATCGTTACCGCAATTGGTGCTTTGATTAAATACTCCAAGGACTTTTCGCCATAATATTCCCAACCCAATATGGTTGAAAAGGCAAACAGGGTAATTCCAACGGTAACAATATAGCCGCCAACTGGCCCCAGTGCTGATTGGAAGGCAGCAATGGTCAGATTGGCGCCCATTAAAATTTCACCACTGGCATCCAATGTCCCGAGCGCCCCGGATGAAGCAATTACCAGACCGGTAATGGTACAAACCACGATGGTATCAAAAAAGGTTCCGGTCATATTGATATAACCTTGTCGTGAGGGATGATCGGTTTTTGCGGCAGCCGCAGCGATTGGTGCCGACCCTAAACCAGCTTCATTGGAGAAGACACCCCGGGCAACTCCCCAACGCATGGCTGTCAGCATCGTTGCAATAATGGTTCCACCCACGCCGCCAGCCATTGCCGTTGGTGAAAAGGCCATGGTAAAGATTTCAGCAATACCTGCTGGGACATTTTGATAATTAATGATAATGACAAGAATGGCAGCCAGTACATAAAAAACGGCCATAAATGGGACAATGACCCCGGATACCCGACCGATGCTCTTAATCCCACCAAGAATAACCATAAATGCCAAAGCCATCAAAATCAGGCCGGTGATCCAGGTTGGTACCCCAAAGGTTCCATTGACGGCTCCGGCAATGGAATTGGCCTGAGTCATATTACCGATTCCAAAGGATGCCACCGTGGCAAACAAGGAAAACAAAAAGGCCAGGGTTAAACCAATTTTTTTGTTCTTAAAACCATTTTTCATGGCGTACATCGGACCGCCAGCCATTTCACCTTTGGCATTGGTTTCCCGGTACTTAACCGCCAGAACACTTTCAGCATATTTAGTCGATAATCCAAACAAGGCTGAAATCCACATCCACACCAGAGCGCCTGGCCCCCCCAGTACCATTGCCGTAGCCACCCCAACAATATTCCCGGTACCGATAGTGGCTGCCAGCGCCGTCATCAGCGATTGAAACGGTGAAATATCGCCCGAGTCATCACTATGGGTCTTGTCTTGTTTGGCAAAAACCGATTTTAGTGCATAACCCAGGTTGAGCCATGGCTTAAACTTTAAACGCACCGTTAAAAAAATACCGGTTCCCATTAGCAGTGCCAGCATAACGGGTCCCCACACAAAATTATTTACAGCTGAAATGATATCCGAAAAACTCATATTGCCCCCTTAAAATTTATAAGCTTGTTATCGATTACATCGTATCTGGAATTTTCTTAAATAAGGGCTTCACCATTACCAGTAACAGTGTCACCCTTATTGTCTGTTCCAATGAGCTAAATTTTATGTCATGTTTTTTCGTTTTATTTCTGATGCCAAAATTGATATTGCCGTTATTTAAGTCTAAAGCGGCTATCCCGTTCTACAGTAAATCTTCGGCTGGTACGTATTCTTTATTTAAACCTTCGGCGACACCCTTACAGGTAACGTGTCCCTTGTAGGTGTTTAAGCCTAACAACAAGGCCTGGTCTTCTTTCATGGCCGCTTCTGGTCCTTTGTTGACAATATCCAGTAAATAAGGTAGCGTCGAACCGGTCAGAGCATAAGTCGATGTTCGGGGAACAGCGCCAGGCATGTTAGCAACGGAGTAATGGATCACGCCATGTTTTTCAAAACAAGGATTATCATGGGTGGTGCTGTGGTCAATGGTTTCGACTGATCCGCCCTGATCAATGGCGACATCAACAATTACCGAGCCCTTTTTCATGTTTTTTACCATCTCTTCAGTAACCAGTTTAGGTGCTTTTTCTCCAGCAACCAGAACCCCACTGATGAGCAAATCTGATTTTTTGGTCAGTTCCGCCATGTTGTAAGGATTGCTGATTAATGTGGAAACACGACCATTAAAAACATCATCCACATAGGTTAATCTGGGTTTGCTGATATCAATAACGGTCACATGAGCGCCCAGACCAACGGCCATTTTGGCTGCATTCATCCCGACAGTACCGGCTCCAATAATCATGACTTCGGCGGGTAATACGCCAGTAACACCACCTAACAACATCCCTACGCCACCGTGATAGCGCTGCAGCATAGTTGCGCCAACTTGAACTGACATTCTACCGGCCACTTCACTCATGGGAATCAGTAATGGCAGGGAGCGATCCGGTAATTGAACGGTTTCATAGGCAATCCCGGTGATTTTTTTCTTCATTAGTATATCGGTTAAAGGCAGGTTTGGAGCAAGATGTAGATAGGTAAATAGGGTCTGTCCTTCTTTCATCAGTTCATATTCAGACTCGATCGGTTCTTTTACTTTTACAATGATATCGGATTGATCAAATACTTCTTTGGCCTGTTGCAGAATGACGGCCCCTTCAGCTGCATATTCGCTATCGGCGATACCGCTTTCAAAGCCAGCATTGGTTTCAACAAGCACCTTATGGCCACTTTTAACCAGGGCATGAACACCTGCCGGTGTGACGGATACACGAGACTCATTGTTCTTAATTTCTTTTGGAATACCTACAATCATGATAAAAACCTCCTGTTTTTTTAATATAAATTTGTGATCTGTTTTTTTAATCGTTACACATCCATATCTTCAGTTGGAAGAATGGAGTATGTATTCTTAACAGTTGATAGGGTTACAATCGTTTTTGTTTTTTGTACCCCGGGAACTGTTTTAATGCGATTGAGCACCGCTTCCAGACTTTGGGTATCTTTGGTAATAATTTTAATTAAATAATCATAATCTCCGGCCAGATAATCACATTCGATAATTTCATGTTCCTTTTTCACCAATTCGATAAATCCCTCAATATAGTTGGGATGCTTAAGCGATATGAACATATAGGCAACCAGGTTTTTGTTCATTCGCTGGGTTGAAATAATAATGGTGTACTGTTGAATGATGCCGGAAGAATCTAATTTTTTGATGCGTTCGCTGACTGCCGGAACGGACAGGCTGACTTCATTCGCTATATCTGAAGCCGTTACTCTGGCATTTTTTTGCAGTAGCTTGAGGATTTCAATATCAATTGAATCCATCTAAAACTCCTTTCCACTAAAATTATTGAGCTCATTATATCCGAATTTTCAAGTAAATTAAACGTTTTCAATGAATAACAATAGATCCTTTTGTCATAAGAATAAATTACTTTAAATGATTAATAAAAGCTGGTTGCAAAACGTTCCCGCACTTAAATTTTTTAATTATTTCTAGCATCCCATTGAAAAACTGAGGTAAAATTTAAAAAAACTTAAAAAACTATTTCCAAGGCCCGGATAATTTTAGTATGAATATCCAAATAGTCGTATAAATAATTGTTTTGTTCATTATTTTTTTATTTCATGTCACAATTTTGTCACGCCTGTCCAGCGATCACCATGGAGAGGCGTGACGGGGTTGAGGTTTTATCATTTATTGTGGTTATGCTCTCGCTATACCAGGTATCCTGTTAATCATTCAAGCGTTTTTCGATGGCGGCAATGGTTTCATTGAGCACCTTAATCCGGGCGTAATACTTATTCTGGGCTTCGACGATAATCCAGGGTGCATTGACCGTTGATGTTTTTAGCAGCATTTCATCCACCGCTATTTTATACACCTCCCATTTATCACGGTTGCGCCAATCCTCATCTGTTATTTTCCACTCTTTATCAGGGTTTTCTTCCCGGCCAGTGAAACGCCTTAATTGCTCATCCTGATCAATCTGCAACCAGAATTTAATGACAATCGCTCCCCAATCGGAGAGCTGTTTTTCAAATTCATTGATTTCCCGATAACTCCGGTCAAATTCCTCCTGGGTACAAAATCCTTCAATTGGCTCCACCATCACCCGACCATACCAGGTTCGATCCCATACCCCCAAATGACCGTTTTTGGGGATATCCCGCCAGAAACGCCAGAGATAATGATGCTTTCGTTCCAGATCACTGGGGCTGGCAGTGGGATACACCGTATACCCCCGGGGATCAAGGTTCCTGGTCAGTCGTTTAATGCAACCGCCTTTGCCACCGGCATCCCAGCCTTCAAACCCGACAATCAGCGGAATCCGCCGCCGATAGAGCTCGAATTGAAGCAAGCGGATTTTTTTCTGAGCTTCTTTAATCTGGCGCTGATATTCTTCTTCGCTGATGACCTGATCAAGAACAATGCCATCGAGAATCTTTGACTGAAACGGCATATCACCTTCATGAATCAACGGTTTAAGTTCAATTGCCGGGGCCTTATTGACCGTTTCGATGGCTTTTTCCAGCCGTTTTTCCAGGACACTGAAAACCTTGATCAGAGCATAGTCTTTTTGTTCGCCTTCGATAATCACCCAGGGAGCACAGTCGTTGTCGGTCAGCTCCAGTCCCCGGTTGACCTTTTCATAGAGCTTATCATAATGCTTGTTTTCTTTTTTATCCCGAGGGGTTACCCGCCAGGCTGTGGCATCATTTCCCAGCAACTTGTTAAAGCGTCTTTTTTGTTCCTTTTTGCTGATGTGAACAAAGAACTTAAAAATAATCATCCCATCATCCGAAAGCGCCTGCTCGAATTCATTGGCCTGTTTCATCAGCCCCTGCATATTTAAGGCATCAATTGATTTGCGGTAGACCAGGTCGCTGTAATAACTGCGGTTAAAAATAGCGATCTGACCTTTCTCCGGCGTTTTGGTCCAGTAACGCCATAAAAACGGACGAAAAATCTCGTCCTCACTCTCCTGCTTTTTGAAATTATGGACCCGAAAAGACCGTGGATCCATGGGCATCAGCAATTCGTTGATCAGGGTTCCCTTGCCAGCTGCATCCCAGCCTTCAAACAGAATTAAGACAGGAATACCCATATCGTGCAGGGTTCGCTGCAGTTCACCTAACCGTACCGTCAGTCGTTCTTTTTCCTGGCGGTAGGTTTCTTTGTCGATTGTTACACCTAAATCAATTTTTTCCAGCATGATAGCCTCCTAAATAAATATGATTTTGTATGAGATAACATTTCAAACACAAGCGCCCCGTGACAGGCGCTTATGGAAGTAGCAGACAATGGTATCAGTTTTTCTGGAGTGTTTTTTAAGTGCTCGCAGCGCTGTTGATCCAACTGATCGTTGCCGCAAAAAAAGGGCGTCTCAAAAGACGCCCTCATCAGTTATATAAATTTTTCATAAATTGCGTCCAGGTTGGGATTGGACAAAGTTTCCATGACATAGTCGGCATACTCTGAACCCGTGGCGCCTGTTTCCCGTCCGGTGAGCACCAGTTTTTTCTCGTACAGTCCGCAAATGTCCAAAGCTTTTTGAAGCTGCTCAGCTTTTTCATTGTAACCAATATGCACCAGCAACATCCCGGCGGCCCGAATAATGCTACAGGGATCGGCATATTGCCCCCGACCCTCTTCCACCATTCGTGGCGCTGATCCATGAATCGCTTCGAACATGGCATATTGTTTGCCGATATTGGCTGATCCAGCCGTACCGACACCACCCTGAAACTCAGCCGCTTCATCAGTTAAGATATCACCATAGAGGTTTGGTAAAACCATCACCTTAAACTGACTACGTCGTTTTTCATCCACCAGTTTGGCGGTCATGATATCGATGTACCAGTCATCCATTTCAACAGTTGGATAGTTTTTGGCAATCGCTTTAGCCGTATCTAAAAATTTACCATCAGTGGTTTTGATAACGTTGGCTTTCGTCACTACGGTCACTTTATTTTTACCGGATTTTTCCGCAAAATCAAAGGCGGCCTTGATGATTCGCTCTGAACCTTCCTGGGTCGTGACGGTGAAATCAATGGCAAGATCATCATTGACATGGATGCCCTTGCTGCCAACAGCATAAGCTCCTTCAGTGTTTTCCCGATAGAAGGTCCAGTCAATATTCTTTTCCGGTACCGATACGGGTCGAACGTTGGCAAATAAATCCAATTCTCGACGCATCGCCACGTTGGCACTTTCGATATTTGGCCAGGGGTCACCCTCCCGGGGGGTAGTTGTTGGTCCTTTTAAGATTACATCACAGGTTTTGAGTTCTGCTAAAACCTCATCCGGAATCGCTTTGCCGCAGGCGGCCCGATTTTCAATGGTCAAACCGTCGATGATTTTAAAGACAATTCTGCCCGTTTTAACGTCATCGGCCAATAAAAATTCCAATACCCGTTGGGCTTCAGCTGTAATAAATGGCCCAATGCCATCACCACCGACAACACCGATGATAATCTGTTCTTTTGTTGTAAAATCAGTAAAATCCTTTTGAATCGCCATTTTTTCGATGCGGGTCAGTTGTTCTTTAATCAGCTCTCCAAAATGGGCTTTTGCGCGTTCAATTTGTTCTTCGATCAAGTTCTATCCTCCGTCAAATCAATTTATTAGGGTCATATATAATTCTTAAGGCAACAGATAGTGTCTTAAGCTTTGGACATCATACTTTTCAGCCGTTTGATGGGCTGGGTGTTTTTAAAAACCAGTTCGTGAGTAGCCACAAATTTATCCACTGCCGTCACAACCCAGCTGCCCAAATTTGCTGGTGGAACAGGCGTCAGTGGAAACATGTGCTTGACGATCATGTCGGCCTGACGTTCATCAATATCAAAATATTTTTCGGCATTTTCCAGGGCTGTTTTAGGATGCGAAAAGCCATGCATCTCTTTGATTCGATCCAAGCCCTTTCCGGTTTTCACCTTTCCCTGCCAGGACTCCAGAAAAAAATCATGGAGGGTTGCGCCCCGGGCAATGGAGGCATAATCCATACCTAAAAATCTGGCTACGCGATAGGAGTAATATCCAACTGCGACTGAATGTTCATACAAACCATTGCCATGGTGATCAATTTCTCTTAATTTTTGGAATTCACTGTGTGTTATAATATCGCCAACAATGGTTTCAAACTCATCATAATACTTTTTTGTTTCCATTGAGACCTTTCATTTGCTCTTATTTATTCAGCAATGCTGAACAGATGCTTCGAATATTATAGCATAATACCTTTATTTTTAGTTAAAATTATCGGAGATGTTCTTTAAAAAAACAAAAAAAGATACGGTTCTTCTTAAAATCATGGTAAACTGATTAAAAAGAACAGGAAGGATCAATCATGAAGATAAAAAACATACTCATCGGAACCAGTGTTATTTTGGCCACCAGCGTGGCGCTTTATCACGCCGGTGTGATAAAAAAGGCCAAAACATTTGAAGACAGTCTGGATAAGAGTCCCAAATCGCTGGATGAAGCCGTTCTCTATGGCGGAAAAATGAAAGATTACCAAAAGCAAACGATGCAGGACATAAAAATCGGAGCCTTCTTTGGGGGCATGCAGCTTGATTTTTCAGAGGTGATCACCGAAAAAGATGCGTATCGCATGGATATCAACATCGTTAATGGTGGCCTAAACATCATTGTTCCTGACAACTTCCGGCTAAAAATTGTTGATACCTGTAAATTTGGCGGAATTGCCGATCACACGGTTTGTATCGATCCCGATCATTCAGTGGCCCTCTCGGTTTTTGCCGACATTACCTGTGGTGGTCTGAATTTTGAAAATCCTTCAGAATAATCATCGCCTGCGATAAACACTTAAAAAAACTGAAATCCAGCCTAAGCTGATTTCAGTTTTTCTTTGACAAGATCTTCAAATTCAAACACATTCATGGGCTTGGCATAGAAAAATCCCTGAGCAATGTCGCACCCCTTCTCTTTAAGAAACTCCACCTGTTCCCGGGTTTCCACCCCTTCAGCCACGGTAATCAGATCCAGATCCTTGGCCATGTTCAACATACTGGTAATGATCTTCTCTCCCCGGGCATTATCCGTCGATTCGCTGAAAAAAGCCTTGTCCAATTTTAAAATATCCGCTGGTAGGTTTTTTAAGGTGTTGAGAGATGAATAGGCCCGACCAAAATCATCAATGGAAATATGAAATCCAAAATCTTTTAAATGATTCATAATCTCAACCATCTGGACATCATTATTAAAAATCGTACCTTCGGTCAGCTCAATTTCGATCATTTTAGGATCGATCTGATAACGATTGGTAATAGCCAGCAATTCTTCCGGTAACAGCATATTTTCCAGATGAAGCCGGGAAAAATTAACCGAAATAATCATATTGGTCAGTTGATCCATTTCTTTTTGCCATTTGGCCAGTAGCTTGCACACCGCTTCAAACATATAGGTATCAATTTTTTTGACAAACCCATTTTTTTCAAACAAGGGAATAAATTCATTGGGTGGCAGCATCCCCCGCTCGGGATCATTCCAGCGCACCAGCGCCTCGGCACCAATAATCTGTTCGTCCGAAAACAGATATTTGGGCTGAAGATAAACTTCAAATTCGCCACTTGCCAATGCTTTTTCCATTCGGTTTTCAATTTCATTTTCAAGAATCAGTGCAACCCGCATGGATTCTTCATAAAATGCATAGCTAATCTGGGAATTATCTTTGATCGACCGTTTTGCCATATTGGCACGATCACTAAGCGCACTAATATCCAACTCCGTTTCGCCAATCAGATAGATACCCATAGAGATGCTGACGATGAATTTCTGAGAGTAACTATTGATTTTGCGAATTAAATTTTCCAGCCTCTGAGAAAACTCTCCATAGCCCTCATAGTTCATTAAAATACAAAAATTATCGGTGGCCATTCGGGCAAAAAGCTCTTCTTCATTGAGATACTTTTCTAATATTTTTGCGATAGCAGTGAGGATTTCATTACCGGTCTGGTGCCCGTATAAGTCATTGATGGCCTTAAACTTATCGATATCAAAGATAACCATCGCATAATCAAGGCTATTATCTGTGTCCAGGATTCGTTCACACTCCTTTTTAAACGTGATCCAGTTGGGGCAACCCGTTAAAAAATCAAAATCCTGGAGCTGCTTAAGCCGCTGGATTTCTTTTTTAAAGGTACCGATGGCAAGATTACTGCTTAAACTGATCACAAAGAGACCCATAAACGCCAGACCATAGAGAAGCGTCCCCAGAATTATCTCGTAAGACTCCTGAGTTAAAGCCACAAAATTAATGAAGCCCATCATCATGACCAAAAAAAACAACGCAAAGCTGAGAATTAAAAACTTTTTTTCGTCATATTTCTTCACCATTACCTCCTAAATCGTTAAATCTATTTGAGTAACTGGCTGACTTAAGAAAGTCCCTTTAGCTTTGCGTCACTATTTCACAACAGTTTTGCCCTGTAATTCAGTATTTTTTATGCCGAAGAACCATATTTTTTGGCGTTTTTTCAGGAACGTTAATCGACAATTTGTATTATTTTTTTTAATATTGTATCACAATTGTAACGATCTGTCGTGTGCTAAATATTCAATTTTTCATTCTTTCGTTGCCACTATCGCAAAGAATAGCCGATTCTTTTGTGGACGCTGTGATTGTCTATAGCCGTTCTTCCAATTCGGCAGTCAGATCTTCATAACCAGGCTTATGCAGCAAGGCAAACATATTCTTTTTATAGGCTTCCACTCCGGGCTGATCAAAAGGATTAACCCCCAGTAAATAACCATTTAAGCCACAGGCTTTTTCGAAAAAATAAATCAGTTTGCCAATATGAAAGGCATCCAGTTTTTTAAGTCGGATGATCCCATTGGGGACTCCGCCATCAACATGAGCCAGCAGGGTGCCCATAAAGGCTTTTTCATTGACAGCATCGATTTCCCAGCCGGTGAGGTAGTTAAGTCCTTCCAGATTCTTTTCGTCCCGGAAAACTTTGAGATCCGATTGATCCGCTTCGATGACAATTACGGTTTCAAAATGGTTTTTGGGACCATCCTGAATCATCTGCCCCAGCGAATGGAGATCGGTGGAAAAATGCGCCGAAGCCGGAAAAAGACCCTTGCCATCTTTACCGTCACTTTCACCAAATAATTGTTTCCACCACTCTGCCAGATACTCCAGAGAGGGATCATAATCCACTAATATTTCAATATTCTTGCTGCGGTTGTAAAGGACATTCCGATACAATGCATATTGGAAACAGGGGTTTTTTTCAAACTCCGGTTTGTTATACTCCTCATAGCCAGATTTTCCACCGTCCATCAGCGCATCAATATCAATCCCCGCTGCTGCAATGGGCAGCAAACCGACGGCGGTATAAACGGAGTAACGACCGCCAATATCATCGGGAATCACGAAGGTTTCGTAGCCTTCTTCATCAGCCATAAACTTTAAGGCTCCCCGGGCGGCATCCGTTGTCACAAAGATCCGCTCCTGTGCCCCCGCTTTGCCATACTTATCTTCCAAAAACTGTTTGAAAAACCGAAAGGCGATGGCCGGTTCCGTGGTTGTCCCGGATTTCGAAATAACATTGACACAGACATCCTGATCCGCAAGCAGTGCCAGCAACTTTTCCAGATATTTTCCACTGATATTCTGACCGGCAAAATATATTTTAGGGGCTTTTCGTACTGCTCGGGGTTCTTCATTATAAAAAGGGCTGGTCAGGGCTGTAATGACTGCTTTTGCGCCTAAATAGGAACCACCGATACCAATCACCACCAACGCATCGCAACGCTCTTTAATTTTTTCGGCGGCCTCTTTAATCCGGACAAATTCATCCTGATCATATTTGATCGGATAGTCCACCCAGCCCAGAAAATCATTGCCCACCCCAGTTTTATTGTTCAAGTCATCATTGGCTTGAGCCAACTGTTGATAGCGGCTTTCAAACTCACTGGAATCTATATTTGCATAAGAGAGATCGAAACGAATACTCATAATTCTTACCTTCTTTCTTAACTATTAACATAGTTTCATTTTACACCATCAGCGATTGGAGTGTCAATTAATGTTCATCTACCAACCTGAAAGAAAGTTGAAATGCAACGGATCTTTGAGCCAATTCCCGCATAACAGATGACTTTTGTGATTTGATATGATAAAATGGGCAAAACCAAGAAAAGAAGAGGTGTAAAATGGAAACGCGAGTACTGGGACAAACCGGATTAGAAGTATCCCTTATTGGCTTTGGTGGCATTCCAATCCAACGCTGTAACCAATGGGAAGTTGACGAAATTGTTGAAAACCTTATTGAAGAAGGCGTTAATTTTATTGACACTGCCAGAGCTTACACCAACAGTGAAGAAATGATCGGGGAAGCATTGAAACAATGGGGTCGGGAACATTTTTACCTGGCTACAAAAACCCCAAAACTCAGCTATGATGAGGTAATGGCTGATGTTAAAACCAGTCTGGCCGAGTTACAAACCGATACCATCGATTTGTATCAGTTCCATAATGCCAAAACGATGACCGATTATGAAACTATTATGAGCCCCGGGGGTGGATATGATGCGCTGGTCGACTGTAAAAAACAGGGGCTGATTAAACATATCGGCATTACCTCCCACTCTTATGAAGTTCTCGATCGTGCTCTGGATGAGGATAAATTTGAGACCATTCAGTTTCCTTATAATATTGTCGAAAACCGTGGCGGACCGCTCTTTGAAAAAGCCAAATCAAAAAATGTCGGGGTCATTATTATGAAACCACTGGCTGGCGGCGCTTTTATCCACGCTAATTACGCCCTGCGCTGGGTAGCTGAAAATCCCAATATTTCAGTATTGATCCCTGGCATGGATTCAGTCAAACAGGTTCTAAAAAATACCCGAGTCGGCAACGATTTTGTGCCGCTGACCGATGACGAACGAGAAACCCTTGAAGCCGATGCCAAGGCACTGGGAAAAACATTCTGTCGCCGTTGCGGTTATTGCGCCCCCTGTCCCCAGGGCATTGACATCCCAATGCAGTTTATTGTTGAAGGTTATTACCGCCGCTACGATCTTGAGGAATGGGCCCTGGATCGTTATCGCAGCTTTGTTGCCAATGCGTCAGACTGTATCCAGTGCGGCGAATGCGAACCCCGGTGTCCCTATGATCTGCCCATCCGGGATATGCTCAAAAAAACCCGAGACCTGTTTGACCCGCTGCTCTAGTGTCTCCATCCCGCAACGCTGTTAAAAAGGCCACAATCCCCCAACTGGTGAGATTGTGACCTTTTTTATTTTCATATATTTTGCTTTCTTAGTCACACAGGTATAAGCGACCCAAGGCATCGGCTGCCATAATCGCAGCGTATACGGTGTCGGCATCGACATCAAAAGGCATATTATGAATCGTTTCGGCAGGATCTGTCGCTGCAACTGCCACTGCCATGATTTTTTCCGGGGTTGGTTCGGTGCACCCGAGTTCACCCAGCGTAATTGGCAAGCCAACAGATAAACAGAAATCAATCACTTCTTCAATATCTTCCATGGAGCGGTTTTCCATCACCAATTGAACCAGGGTTCCGAAGGCAACTTTTTCACCATGATACATATGGTGGCACTCCGGTAATACGGTTAAACCGTTATGTATGGCATGACAAGCAGCCAGGCCGCCACTTTCAAACCCAACCCCGCTGAGGTAGGTATTGGCTTCAATAACATTTTCCACCGCCGGAGTACAGCTTGCCGCTTCAACCGCCAGCTTTGCTTTCAAGCCATCTTCAATTAAAATATCATAGCATAATTTTGCCAAAGCCAAAGCGGATTTAGTCGGATGTGCACCTGACATGGTGGTTCCGTTGGAAACCACGGTGGCCTGGGCTTCAAAATAGGTAGCCAATGCGTCTCCCATCCCAGCGACAAAAAGTCGGGCTGGAGCCGCTTTGATGATGTCAGTATCCATCACGACAATCTCAGGGTTTTTAGGTAGAACCAGATATTCATCAAAAACGCCGTCTTCGGTATAAATAACGGATAAAGCTGAACAGGGCGCATCAGTGGAAGCAATGGATGGTGCAATCACGACTGGCAGTTTTTCATAATGGGCTGTCGCTTTGGCTGTATCCAGGGTTTTTCCGCCACCAATACCAACAACCACGTCACAACCTTGGGCTTTGACGATTTCCTGGAGACGGGCAATTTCAACCTTTGAACACTCACCGTTAAACTTTTCGGGCGTGAATTTAATTCCCGCTGCTTCGAAACTGGCTTTCAATTCCTCCGCTTTGGTTCGCATCATGGTGCCGCTCATTAAAACAAGCGCAGATGTTCCAAATTTTCCAACATGTTCCGGCAATTTACCAACTTCTCCGGCACCTTGAACATAACGGCTGGGAGACATAATAATCTTTTGCATTTTCTACCTCCGAAAATTTTTTTCGTTATTATTATATCAAATAATTCCAGCTATGAATTCGTTATCATCTAAAAAAAACAGGCCAGCGCTGATACTATTTCTGGTCTGATTTTATTTTTTTAACCGGTTCTTAATGCAATTGGTAATTTTTTGTTCCAAGCTATAACTATTTCAATCAAGCATCCTGCACCAAAAAAAGACCAACCAACCCGAAGCGGGTCAGTTGATCTCTTTTACTTTAGGCCATATAGAATTCCCCGTTGGGATCGACATCGATGGTAATAGCCTGACCTTCGTGGACATTGCCCTTGATAATTTCTTTACCAACCATGGTTTCGATGTGTTTTTGCAGGTAGCGTTTCAGCGGTCGGGCCCCATAGGCCGGGTCAAAACCCATGTCGATAACGGCATCGATCGCTTCCTTAGTCAGCGTAACCGTGATGCGGCGTTCTTCCAGGCGTTTTTGCAAATCGTTTAAAAGCAGGGTGACAATCTGGCTGATCGCTTTCTTGTTGAGTGGTTTGTAAAGCACAATTTCATCAATTCGATTTAAAAACTCCGGTCGGAAATAGCTCTTTAATAATTCCATCACAGCCGCCTCTGTTTCTTCGGTAATTTCACCAGACGTATTGATCCCTTCCAGTAAATATTCCGAACCGATGTTGGAGGTCATGATGATGATGGTGTTTTTAAAATCGACGGTGCGCCCCTGGGAATCAGTAATCCGGCCATCATCGAGGATCTGTAGCAGGATATTAAAAACATCTTTATGGGCTTTTTCAATCTCATCCAGCAAAATTACACTATAGGGTTTGCGACGAACTGCTTCGGTGAGCTGTCCACCTTCTTCATAACCAACATATCCCGGAGGTGCCCCGATTAGGCGGGATACCGAAAATTTTTCCATGTACTCACTCATGTCAATCCGGATCATATTTTCTTCGCTGTCAAAGAGGGTGGCGGCAACCGCCTTGGCCAGCTCGGTTTTCCCGACCCCGGTGGGGCCCAGAAACAGAAAGCTGCCAATCGGGCTGTTGGGGTTTTTAATCCCGGCCCGGGAACGGATAATGGCATCAACCACTTTCAGGATTGGTTCTTCCTGACCAATAACCCGTTGTTTTAAGGTATCTTCCAAAGCCAGTAGTTTTTCCCGCTCGCCTGAGACCAGCTTACTAAGGGGGATATTGGTCCAATCGGAGATGATTTCAGCGATTTCTTCCTCGGTAACTTTTTCACGCTTGAGACTGTCTTCATCGCCTTTTTCATCAGCTTTTCGTTTGATCTCCTCAATTTTAGCGGCTTTTTCGGGAATTAAGCCATATTCCAATTCGGAGGCTTTGCGGTAGTCCCCTTCGCGAATGGCTTTTTCCCGCTCGTAGGTGAGCTGATTGAGTTCTTCCTGGAGGGCTTTTAGCGTATCGGCTGACTGCTTTTCGTTTTCCCATTGCATACTCATGGTGTTAAAGCGCTCTTTATATTCCACCAGTTCTTTTTGGAGTCGTTCCAGCCGTTCTTTGCTGAGTGTATCTTTTTCTTTTTTGAGGGCCACTTCTTCAATTTCCAACTGCATCATCTTACGGCGCACCTCATCCATTTCCTCCGGCATGGAGTCCATTTCGGTGCGGATCTTGGCACAGGCTTCATCAATCAGATCGATGGCTTTATCCGGCAAAAACCGGTCCGAGATATAGCGGTTGGACAAGGTAGCTGCTGCCACTAAAGCGGTGTCAAGAATCTGGACGCCATGGTAACGTTCATAGGTATCTTTTAAGCCTCTAAGAATTGAAATGGTGTCTTCCACAGTCGGCTCGTCCACCAGCACCGGTTGGAAGCGGCGTTCCAGCGCCGGGTCTTTCTCAATATACTGACGGTATTCGTCCAGGGTGGTGGCCCCAATACAATGGAGTTCCCCTCTTGCCAGCATTGGTTTTAGCATATTGCCAGCATCCATGGCGCCTTCAGTTTTACCGGCACCAACAATATTATGAAGCTCGTCAATAAACAGGACGATTTCGCCGTTGCTGTCGACCACCTCTTTTAAAACCGCTTTAAGCCGTTCTTCAAATTCACCGCGGTATTTGGCGCCAGCCACCAGGGCCCCCAGATCCAGGGCAATAATTCGTTTGTCTTTAAGACCTTCCGGTACATCACCGGCTACAATTCGCATTGCCAGACCTTCGACGATAGCCGTTTTACCGACCCCCGGTTCCCCAATCAAGACCGGATTGTTCTTGGTTTTGCGGCTTAAGATCCGAATCGCATGACGGATTTCAGCGTCCCGACCAATAACCGGATCAAGTTTGTTATCAATGGCATCCTGGACCAGATCGTGACCATATTGGCTGAGGGCTTCATAAGTAACCTCAGGATGGTCGTTAACCACCCGCTGACCGCCTCGCACTTCTTTTAGAATATTTTCGACTTCTTTTTTGATAATGCCGTAACGTTCCAGTATTTCCACAGCCTTGGACTTTTTACCGAGACTGTATAGCGCCAGTAGGATACACTCCACCGAAATATACTGGTCGTCCAGTTTTTTTGCTTCTTTATAGGATTCGTTTAAAACCTTATCGGTGTCACTGCTGATGTAGACCTTTCCCTGTTCCCGACCGGGGCCGGAAACACTGGGCATTTTGCCGATTTCCCGACGCAGTTCTTCGGCAATGGTGTGGGAATTCTTACCCAGCCGGTCAAAGATCCGTCCGACCACTCCGTTTTCCTGAGTGATCAACCCCATCAGCATATGTTCCGGCTCGATTTCCATGTGGTTGTATTCTCCGGCGATCAGTTCTGCCGTTTTGATTGCTTCTAATGATTTTTGGGTGAATAAATTCATATCCATAATTGTACCTCTTTTTTATTGGTTATTTTTTTTATAATCTTCACGATAAATGTTCTCCAGAAGATTGGTGAGATCTTTAACCCCGGCTTCATCAACCTTCGAAAAATAGACGTTCATGGCCCGGTCAATCATTTTTAGATAACGGGTCAGATTATCAGTGACCGTTTCAATATCCTGGGTCAACTCCGCCTCATCCTCAAACGCCCGAATAAACTTATGATTTGTCAAATTTTCTACTAAATCCCGATGATCTCCCTGCTGCGCTTTTTCAATGTCAGCAATCAGCTTGAAAAACTCGTCAAAATGATCATTTAAATTCTCAGATTTGGTTCGGGAGCTGATTTTCAGTACTGCATACTTGCCCCGCTTACTGCTGATAAATTCATAGCTGTAACGAACCTTGGGGCGATACTTATATTTCAGACTTTTGCCGAATTGGATACTGGAGTTTTTATTAATTTGGCTCACTGACAGGGTATCACTGAAGTTTTCATCCAGCTGTTCCAGGATTTTCTGAATTTTTTGTTCCGGGGTCACCAGTCCGATTTTTTCGGCCAGGATATCATTGATCAGTTGGGAGCGGTTGGTATTATTTTCATAGGCGATTTGATCTATCTTCTCAACTATTTCATCGAATAGCATTAAACTGTATACACTTTTTATCATATCATCACTCCTTTTAAATAAATTATAGTATTATAAATTTAATTCGTCAATCTATTTATGTATTTTAAATTACATTTTTTGTTTTGCTCAGCTTTATTTAAGTTTATTTCTATTACTGCATACCCAATTATTTTACCCTTAACCTCAGCCCCAACCCAAAAAGAACCTGAATGCCGTCTGGCATTCAGGTTCTTTTTTTTACGGAAAGATTATTTTTTTATTAGATTAAGAATAATGGAGCAAATACTAATGATACGATGGTCATCAATTTGATTAAGATATTGATCGATGGTCCAGAAGTATCTTTAAACGGATCACCAACAGTATCACCAACAACAGCGGCTTTATGGGCATCACTGCCTTTTCCACCATGGGCGCCACCTTCAATGAATTTCTTGGCATTATCCCAGGCACCACCGGCATTCGCCATAAAGATGGCCATCAATACCCCGGTAACCAAAGCGCCAGCTAACAAACCGCCTAAGGCATCTGCACCCAGAATCAGACCCATGGCCAAAGGAGCAGCCACGGCCATTAAACCCGGTACAATCATCTGTTTTAAAGCTGCAGCTGTAGAAATATCCACACATTTGGCATAATCCGGTTTTTCGGTACCTGCCATAATGCCTGGGAATTCCCGGAACTGACGACGCACTTCTTCGATCATTTCATTAGCCGCAGAACCAACTGCTTCCATGGTTAGAGCTGAGAACAAAAATGGCAGCATCCCACCGATAAACATCCCGATGATAACATTGGGGTTTAAGATATCAATGCTCTCTAAACCAACGGTTTGAGCATAGGATGCAAACAACGCCAATGCAGTCAACGCTGCCGAACCAATCGCAAAACCTTTACCGATAGCAGCTGTGGTGTTTCCAACGGCATCCAGTTTATCGGTGATTTGACGCACTTCTTTTGGCATTTCAGCCATTTCGGCAATCCCACCGGCATTATCAGCAATCGGGCCATACGCATCAACAGCAATGGTCATGCCGCAAGTAGACAGCATCCCAACCGCTGCCAGCGCAATACCAAAAAGACCAAACGAAGCATAGGCTACAAAAATTGCGACTGCCATGGCTAAGATTGGAAACATGGTGGATTTCATCCCCACGCCCAAACCACTAATAATGGTGGTAGCTGGACCAGTTTCCGATTGCTGGGCAATGTGCTGAACCGGTTTATAGTGTTCTGATGTATAATACTCGGTTAATTTACCAATAATAATCCCAACTGCTAAACCGGCAACGATCGCAATAAATGCTGAAGCTCCACCAGTAAAATAGTTAGACAGGAAGTAAGACGCAATCACAACCAAAATTCCACTGACATAGGTACCCATGTCCAGAGCGCGTTGCGGATTACCACCCTCTTTACCACGAACAAAGAAAGAACCAATAATTGAAGCAAAAATACCAACGGCGGCTAACAGCATAGGGAATAAAATCCCATCAAAACCATCAAGTGCTAATGCACCCAAAGTGATGGCCGAGATAATTGAACCGACATATGATTCAAATAAATCTGATCCCATCCCAGCGACGTCACCAACGTTGTCACCGACGTTATCAGCGATAACTGCCGGGTTACGCGGGTCATCTTCCGGAATACCAGCTTCAACCTTACCAACCAGGTCCGCACCAACGTCAGCTGCTTTGGTATAGATACCACCGCCAACACGACCGAATAATGCAATTGAAGAAGCACCCAGACCAAAACCGGTTACAATAGTAACATCGCCAAATAGTAAGTAGAGTGCACTAACACCCAGAAGGCCCAAACCAACTACACACATACCCATAACCGCACCACCGGAAAAAGCCACTGAAAGGGCTTTATTCATCCCGCTGGTTTTAGCAGCATTGGCAGTTCTGACATTGGCTTTTGTGGCTACCTGCATCCCAAAGAATCCGGCCAGGATTGAAAAAATAGCCCCAACCAGGAAACAGACTGCAGTCATAATCCCCAAACCAGGTGTAACGGTTAAAATAATAAATAAGACAGCGATAAAAATTGCGATCATTTTATATTCACGTTTTAAAAATGCCATCGCACCTTCGTGGATATAACCAGCGATCTCTTTCATTCTGTCTGTACCGGCATCAACTGCAGTTACGCGTTTTGCAAAAATAAGCGCAACAAGCAACGCCACGACTCCAATGGCTGGAGCCAGAAACAATAATTCCATTCTCAATTTCCCCCTGTAAGTTTTTGCATCCCTCTAAATCTGATGCCTGTTATGATACGATTGAATAAACGAATGCCGACAACATGAATAAAACACCTGAGATTTTGGTTGCTTTTTCTAAAACACCCTCAAATCCCTTGGCTTTTTTCTTTCCAAATAAGGTCTCAGCACCACCTGCGATGGCTCCTGACATCCCGGCTGTTTTTCCTGGCGACAACAGTATTGCTGCAATCAGAACCAAGCTGGAAATCAGTAAAACGACCAGTAAAGCTTCTTTCATTAGTATCACCTCCGTAAATAATCGTGCACGTTATAATATCATAACCAAAAAACATTTTCAATCATAAAAAAAGTCCCAATCGAGACTTTTCCTATGTAAACGGTCACAGTTTTTGCATTTTTGCTTTATTTTTCCTTAATCAGGGTTTCTCCGGTCATTTGGGCCGGTTTAGCCAGCCCCATCAGATCCAGTAGCGTCGGGGCCACATCTGCCAGACGACCGTCGTCTCGCAAGGCAACATCGCCATCACCCAGTAGAAAACACTTAACCTGGTTGGAGGTATGGGCCGTAAACGGCATGTGGGTTTCGTAGTCGATCATTTTTTCGGCATTGCCGTGATCGGCAGTGACGATCACCTTCCCCCCTTTTGCCAGAATCGCATCGATGACTTTTTTGGCACAGGCATCCACCACTTCCACTGCCTTTTCGGCCGCTTCGAAAATGCCAGTATGTCCGACCATGTCGGCATTGGCAAAGTTAAGAATCATCAACTGATACTTCTCGCTTTCAACGGCCGCTACAGCTTTATCGGCCACTTCATAGGCACTCATTTCCGGCTGCAGGTCATAGGTAGCTACGTGAGGGGACGGTACCAGAATCCGGTCTTCCAGCGGATATTGTTTTTCCAGACCGCCATTGAAGAAATAGGTGACATGGGCGTACTTTTCGGTTTCGGCAATACGCAGTTGGGAAATACCCAGATTACTGAGATATTCGCCGAGGGTATTGTCAATCGTCACCGGTTTATAAGCAATTGCGACATTTTCAAAAGACTTATCGTATTGGGTCATAGTCACATAATAAAGCCCCAGATAGCCGGTTTTACGCTCAAATTCCTTAAACTCCGGATCGATAAAAGCCCGGGTAAGTTCTCTGGCCCGGTCGGGACGGAAATTAAAGAAGATGATGGTATCATTGGCCTTAATGGTTTTATCTTCGGTCGTGTCAATAATCGTCGGCAGCACAAACTCGTCAGTTATCTTGGCAGCATAGGTTTCTTCCATGACTTGGACGGCTGAGGCGGCATGGTTGCCAGTACCCACGGTCATGGCATCATAGGCTTTTTCGACCCGATCCCAGCGATTGTCCCGATCCATGGCATAGTAACGACCCATGATGGTGGCAATTTTGCCGACTCCCAATTCAGCCATCTTGGCTTCCAATGACTTGACATGGCCCAGGCCACTGTCAGGAGCCGTATCCCGGCCATCCATCAGACAGTGCACATAAACCCGATCTAATCCCTGTTTTTTGGCCAGATTCAATAAGGCGTAGAGATGACATTCATGACTGTGCACCCCACCATCAGACAACAGACCCATCAGGTGTAGGGCACCCCCCTTTTGTTTGGCCGATTTAATCCCAGCCAGAAACGCTTCATTGGTAAAAAAATCGCCATCTTCGATGGACTTGGTAATCCGAGTCAATTCCTGATACACGATCCGGCCAGCACCCAGGTTTAAATGACCGACTTCAGAATTACCCATCTGACCTTCGGGCAGACCAACGCCAAGGCCACTGGCAGTGATGAGGGTATGCGGGCAGTCCCGGGAGATGGTGTCAAGAAACGGAGTTTGGGCCTGTTCAACAGCATTGCCCTCGGTACATCTGGTAAAACCGTAGCCATCCAGAATAATCAGGGCCGTTAAATTTTTATTCATATGATCACACCTTTCGGTTGAAATATTTTATCTCCATAAAAAACTGACATCAAAGCGATCATTGTTCACTTCCGTTCGTTTGAAATTTCATCGACGTTTCGGGCGATCAATGATCGCCCCTACGAAATAATGCATGACGTTTGAGTATCAGTTAGGCATCGCAATAAATTTTTAGTTAGTAGGGGCGATTAGTAATCGCCCGCACCACGCAATTGATTTAAAACTAAAACTTCACAATCTCCGAGAAAGTCGGTTTAAGTGAGGCACCGCCAACCAGAGCGCCGTCGATGTTGTCCATGGCCATCAGGTCTTTGATGTTTTCGGGATTCACAGAACCGCCGTACTGAATCCGGACTTTTTGGGCAGCGTCTTCGCCAAACATTTTGGCAATCGTCTTTCGAACCCATCCGCAGGCTTCGTTAGCTTCTTCCTTGCTGGCTGTTTTACCGGTGCCGATGGCCCAGATTGGTTCATAGGCAACTACCACCTTGGTGATGTCATTAATGCCTTTGAGTCCGGCTTCCATCTGACCGACCACCTTGGCTTCCGCTTTGCCGCTCTCCCGTTCTTCCAGGGTTTCACCACAGCAGACAATTGGGGTAATCCCCAGGCTCAGAGCTTTAATGGCTTTTTTATTAACGGTTTCGTCTGTTTCGTTAAAATATTCCCGCCGTTCTGAGTGGCCAATCAAAACATATTTAACGCCGATAGCCTTTAGCATCTCACCAGAGACTTCCCCAGTATAAGCACCACTCTTTTCAAAATGCATATTTTGAGCACCAATACCAACATTAGAATCCTTAGCCAGTTCCACCGCTTTTTGCAGACCCAGATAGGTGGGACAAAAAACCACTTCCGCTTCGGCCCCGGCCACCAATGGCAACAGGGTATTCATCAATTTTTCGGTTTCGAAACTATCATTATTCATTTTCCAGTTTCCGGCAATAATTGGTTTTCGCATCGTTTTCTCCTTAGATTTGATTATTTAAGCTGTAATTTAAAGAATCGAACAAATATTGCTTTGATGTCGGTTTCGCAACCAGAAGAAATCGCTATGCGAGTTTCTTCTGGTTCACAGGCAGTCGCCAACTACAAGCCAGCTTATGATTGGCTCATTGCCTTCGTGAAAACAATTTAGTAACGTGTAGGCGAACAGGCGATAGACTGTTCGCCGTACAGTGTAGAAATTGTTTCGCGCAAACCGGCAGCGAAGCTCACGACAGTTTATTAATTACCTATTTGATTATTTATCCTGTAAGATTTCAATTCCGGGCAGTTTTTTACCTTCCAGGAATTCCAGTGAAGCACCACCCCCGGTAGAAATATGGCTCATGCCCTCTTCATAGCCAAGGATTTTTACTGCTGCTGCGGAATCACCACCGCCGATAATGGTAATCGCATCAGAATCAGACATCGCTTTGGCAACAGCTTCGGTTCCTTTGGCAAAAGCCGCCATTTCAAATACCCCCATGGGGCCGTTCCAGATCACAGTTTTAGCGCCCAGAATTGCTTTTGTAAAGCTAGCCGCCGTTACCGGGCCAATATCCAGTCCCATCGAACCGGCCGGGATGGCATTGATATCAACAACCACAAAAGACGCATCAGCCGCAAAGGCTTCAGCTGCGACCACATCCACTGGCAGTAACAGGTTGACGCCTTTGGCTTTGGCTTTTGCCACCAACTCGTTTGCCAGCTCCAACTTATCTTCTTCCAGCAGCGACTTGCCAATTTCATAGCCTTGAGCTTTCAGGAAGGTAAAGGCCATGCCGCCACCAATAATCAGGGTATCAACCTTTTCCAGCAGATTGTTAATGACTCCGATTTTGTCAGAAACCTTTGATCCACCAAGAATCGCCACAAAGGGCCGTTCCGGGTTTTCCAGAGCTTTTCCCATAAAATCCAGTTCTTTCTGAATCAGAAAACCCGAAACGCCCGGTAAAAACTCTGCGATCCCAACTGTTGAAGCATGCGCCCGATGAGCCGTTCCAAAGGCGTCATTGACAAAGACATCCCCCAGATCGGCCAGTTCTTTAGAAAAGCCCTGATCATTCTTCTCTTCTTCTGCCCGGAAACGGGTGTTTTGAAGCAACAGCACCTCACCGGGTTTCAGTCCCGCTGCGGCGGCAACCGTTACCGAACCGGTTACTGCGCCGTCATCATTGAAGATAACCGGTTTTTTTAGTAATTCCGACAGTTTCTTAGCAACCGGTTCCAACGAATATTTGGGATTTGGCTGATTTTTGGGGCGACCCATGTGAGACATTAAAATCAATGAAGCACCCTGTTCCAAAATATAATTAATCGTAGGTAAGGCGGCAGTGATCCGGGTTTCATCAGTGATGATGCCGTTTTCATCCAATGGCACATTGAAGTCCGCCCGCATTAATACTTTTTTTCCTTTTAAATCGATATCAGATACGGTTTTTTTACTCATCTTTTTATCCTCTCGGTTTCTCATTTGCTTTATAAACAATTTCAGAAGCAGTTGCAATGGTTTTGCAAAAGCTTCTGAAAAGTTTTTTGAATGAAATTTGTTTTTATACTCAGTTCAGCTGATTAAAATTTTGTGGCAACATATTCTGCCAAACGGATTAACTGGGCAGTATAGGACATTTCATTATCGTACCAGGCAATGATCTTAACCTGTTGTTTTCCACCTTCGACATTCATAACCCGGGTTAAGGTTGCATCAAAAAGAGAACCATATGACATTCCGATAATATCAGTCGAAACCACTTGCTCTTCGTTATAACCCATGGTTTCATTGGCGGCTGCCTTGACAGCGGCGTTAATTTCATCAGCGGTCACGTCTTTTTCCAGCACACAGGTCAGGTCAACCAGCGAGCCAGTGATGACTGGTACCCGTAATGCAAATCCATCCAGTTTGCCGTTTAAGGCTGGTAATACCTTGCCAACTGCGGCTGCAGCTCCAGTGGAAGTTGGAACGATATTTTGCGCGGCGGTACGGCCACGTCGTAAATCTTTATGTGGTGCATCCAGGGTTGCCTGGTCATTGGTATAGGCATGAACAGTGGTCATTAAACCGCTAACTAAACCAAAACTGTCATTTAATACCTTGGCTACCGGTGCTAAACAGTTGGTGGTACAGGAAGCCCCACTGATTACTGTTTCGGTACCATCGAGAATATTTTCATTAACATTGAAAACAATGGTTTTAACATCGCCTTTGGCTGGTGCAGAAATAATGACTTTTTTAGCGCCAGCTTTGATGTGTTTGCCAGCTCCATCTTTATCGGTGAAGAAGCCAGTTGATTCGATGACAACATCGACACCAATGGTGCCCCATGGTAAGTTTTCAGGATCTCTTTCAGCAAAGATTTTGATGGCTTTTCCATCAACCACCATGGTATCATCTTTTACTTCGATGGCATCCTGCTTGAATTTTCCCTGGGCGCTATCATATTTTAATAGGTACGCTAAGGTTTTTGCGTCGGTTAAATCATTGATAGCCACAACATCAAACGCCGGGTTATCTGCCATTAATCGGAATGCTAAACGACCAATTCTTCCAAAACCATTAATTGCTACTTTTACAGACATTTTATCTGCCTCCTTAAAATAATGTTTACTGAATATATACTCAGTCAGACACCCGCTATTTTGTGTCTGACATGGTTTGCAGTTTTCTTAAAATCTCTCTGGCTGCGCTTTCATCCGTGATCAGAACCATGTTTTCCCGAATCCGACTGACTGCAATAATCGCCTCGGCCTTGGTGACCCCACCGGCTACCGCAATGGCATGGGGTATTTTTTTAAAATTATCGGTGCCAATGCCAATGGTGCTGGATGGCGAAATAACCTGACCGTTAATGTCAAAGTAGTGACCAAAAGCTTCAGCTACAGCGCCCTGTTCCAGAATTTTTCGTTTTTCTGCTGTTGACAAATTTCGCCAGTCAGCCAGAACATCTGCCCGTCCCAAACCAAAGATGAAAATATCAATGTTATCCATCTTATTAAATACCCTTTTTATTTCCGGATAATCTTTTAATGCTTCCAGTAATCGCTGGTCGATGTTATCCGGCAAATGAAGCAGCTCGTAATTGGAATGTAATTTGAGGCCCATTTCAGCCACCACATTATTTGCCTGGGTGGAGTGGCTTTTTCCGATCCCACCCCGAGCTGGGATGACATATACATCAGGATAAAAGGCTTCCCGCATTTCATCAGCTACCGCCGCTGTACAGCTGCCGCCAGTTAATGCCAGGGTGTCTTTGTACTTCATCACCGATAACACATATTTTGCCCCGGACCGTCCCATAAATCGCAACACTTCATAGTTCATATCCATATCGCCGGGACAAATAATCACCCGTTTGAGATGGAGTCGATCCATTAGTTCCTTTTCCAGCTGTTCCAGACCATTATAGGTATAAAGCAGGCACTTCAGCTGGATCAAGGCTTCGTTGCCAGCATCAGTGATGACAACACCCTGTCGTTCCACCGAAACCAGCTTCTGGGTTTGGAAAAAATCGATCTCATTACGAACCTGACGCTCACTCATATCCAGAACAAATGCAAGATTTCTCCGTCCGATGGGCTGCTCACTGCTAATGGTTGACAAAATATTGTAACGCATTTCAATGAGACGATTCACTTCCGGAGCGACCAACTGTTGAAGTTCAATGACTTCCTTACTGATTTTTAATTGATTTGACACAGAATCACCCTTCTTTCGGATACATGCTCACTTTTGTCCCACTGGGACAAAATCATTATACCCCATTTTAAATTTAAAAACAAGTTAAAAAAAACCAAAAACTAAAAAGATAATCCCAAACCCAATTTTACGAAAACTGCAGGCATTTGTTAGTGATTTATCGGTAATTAGTTTTTGGTTATCAATCTACCGGTATTCTTTTCGTTTGGAGGATGGTTGGATCAAAAGCGCTTCCCGATATTTGGCAACGGTTCGCCTGGCCACATCCAGGTTTTTAGCCTGTAGTAATTCTGATATTCGCTGATCACTCAGGGGTTTTTTCTTATCTTCCTGATCAATCAGCTCTTGAATCAATCGTTTGATTGCATCGGAGGATCGGTCTTCCTCACCCTGTGAGTATCCCCGTTTAAAGAAAAACTTAAGCGCATAGGTGCCTTTCGGTGTTTGAATATACTTTCCGCGAATTGCCCGACTGACTGTCGACTCATGAACTTCAATGGTTTCAGCGATTGTCTTAAGGGTCAGTGGCCTTAAATCACCCACCCCTTCAAAGAAAAATCCCCGCTGGGATTCGGCGATGGCGGTAATCACTTTTTTTATCGTATCCCGCCGCTGTTCAATGCTTTTAATTAAAAAAGCCGCACTATCGAGCTTTTTTTCCAGATAAAGCTTGGTTTCATCATTTTTATCCGAATTTTTAAGGAGTCCTTTATAATAATTATTGATTCGCAGTCGAGGCGCCGACACATCATTGACCTTCACCACCAACTCATCATTGACAATTTCGATGCTCCCATCGGGAATGACGTACGAGACCCGCTCCGAACAGGAGAACTCCCGGCCGGGCTTTGGTTCCAGGGTTTTGATCACTTCTTTGAATTCATAGACATCTCCAATTGTTAAGCCGGTCTCCTGAGCAATCCGCTTAAATTGGTTATCAGCCAGATCAATTAAATGGTTTTTGACAATGTCCATGAACACTTCATCATCATCATACCCCATTTGACGCAATTGAATCAGCAAACACTCTTTTATGTCCCGACATCCCACCCCACTGGGATCAAATCCTTGAATAACGGCAATCATTTTTGAGATTGGCTCTTCAGCAACTTCCAGAATGTTTTTTACATAGTCCATATCAATCAGCAGGTAACCGTTATCATCAATACAGTCAATCAAATATTCACCAATCTGTTTTTCTTCTTCACTAAAGTCCTTTTCCTGCATGGTAAATTGAAAATGTAGATATTCGTTAAGGGTTTTTTCCTGGGACGTAAATTTTTCAAACCCATACTCATCATCATTGTCAGCAATCGGCTGAAGCTGACCCCGGTAATCAGCATTTTCCATACTATGAAAATACTCATCCCACTGGATTTCCTCCTTGGGCGGCGGCTCTGGATTTGGTTCTTCTTTAACCAAATCGCCTTTTAGTGGTCCGCCATCCTCGTTAATTGGTACCACTTCTTTAATGGACACTTCATTAAATTCCAATACCGGGTTCTCCATGATTTCGGTTTCGATCAAACCATTGAGTTCCATCGCTGTCAGCTGCAAAATCTCAATGGACTGACGCATCTCCTGGGTCATAATCAGTTTTTGGGTTTGGGTAATATTTAAATCAAATTTGATATTCATTTCTACACCTGATTACACTTTATTTCTAAAATCAAAAAAGACTAACTTTCGTTAGTCCAAGGTTGTCAATAAACTCCCGTACCGACCAATTGTTAATCTGTTGTTCGCTGCGGAATCGGACAGGCATTCGCCGTGTCCGCTCCGATGCGTACAACATGATCTAACAATTGTCGGTACTAGGTTAGCTTTTTGACAGTCTCAAACTAACTTTCGTTAGTCCTAATCATATCACAGTTTACTTGCGTTCTTCAATGTATTTGATCACATTTACAGCGGCAATGGCCCCATCAGCCGTAGCGGTAACCACTTGTCGCAGCGATTTTCGGCGAATGTCACCGGCGGCAAAGATGCCCGGAATGTTGGTATGCATTTCATCATCAGCAATCAGGTAGTCCCGGGCATCCCGTTCCAGCTGGCCCACAAACGCCTCTGAATTTGGCTTTTGACCAACAAAAACGAAAACGCCGTCAATGGGTACGTCAGTGCACTCACCGGAGACCACATTTTTAACGATAATGCTTTCAACCTGTCCGTTGCCTTTGATTTCCTCCACGACGCAGCTGAGCATCATCGATATTTTTTCATTCTCTCTAATCCGCTGCTGCAAAATTTTAGCACCCCGTAGCTCATCCCGGCGATGAATAATAATAATTTCACTGGCAAATTTTGTCAGGTATAAGGCTTCTTCCAAAGCGGTATCGCCACCGCCGATGACTGCCACCTTTAAGCCTTTGAAAAAGTTGGCATCGCAGGTGGCACAATAGGAAACCCCCATCCCGCGGAGTTCCCGTTCTCCTTTACAGCCAATCAGCTTGGGTTCTGCTCCGGTTGCCATGATGATGGTCTGGGTTTCCAGATTCCCGGCATCGGTTTTTACAATAAACCCCGAGACTGTTTGCTCAAAGCTGAGATAGGTTCGAGTGGCAAACTCTACCCCAAATTCTTCACACTGCTGACGCATCCGCTCAGTCAGACCGGGTCCAGTACTGTCCGGGGGTGAGCCCGGATAATTTTCAATTTCCCAGCTGGTGGCAATCTGTCCGCCAATGCCACCCTTTTCAATAATCAGAACCTTTAGTGCCCCCCGGGCAGCGTAGATCCCAGCTGCTAAACCGGCTGGTCCGGCGCCCACGATGATTGTATCATATTGCATCTTTACACCTCTTCATCTTTATGTTGCCCCGATAATCAGGGTTCTTCATTCATAATTTTACTGGTGGTGATAAATTCTTCCATCTGTTTTTCGTTCTCTTTGACGATTTCTTTTTTATACTCATCATATCGATTTTCTTTAACGATCTCAAGTGATCGGGTTTCCAGTTTCAAGTTCTTTACCACTTCAATCTGAACATCAATTTTTTCGGTAATTTCATCAATTCTTTTCTCAACAATTTGAATCTGTTCTTTGAGGAAGGACATGTAGTGAAGATAAACCTGACAAGCTGTGGCGGTAATCGATGCGGCCATATCCCGTTCATAATTTTTTCTGCTTTTCTCCAACTGATCTTCCAGATCCAGTTGTTTATCCATCTCTTCACTTAATTGTCTGGTCAACCCACCCAATATCATCATTTCGTTTTCTAGATTTTGATCTTTGTAGGAAAGCAACTTTCCTAAATGGAATTGAAATTTTTTCATAAGACGGCCTTCTTCATGGCTTCAATGCTGTCATCATAGAAACACTTTTCATCAACTTTTTGTTGTAGAAACTTATTAATGCCACCAATTTTCTTAATGGCAATGTCAAGCGACGGATTGGTTCCACTTTTATAGGCACCAATGCTGACCAGATCGTAGTTGGTATCATACACCGACATCATATTCCGCATGGAAGACGCTGCTTCCATCTGATCTTTACTAACGATGTTGGACATCAACCGGCTGACGCTGTTGAGCACGTCGATGGCCGGATAGTGATTTCTGGCGGCAATCTTACGGGAGAGGACGATGTGCCCATCTATAATCCCCCGGACAGTATCAGCTACCGGTTCGTTCATATCATCACCTTCAACCAATACGGTATAAATACCGGTGATCGAGCCGGTTTCAAAATTTCCGCTGCGTTCCAGAAGTTTTGGCATCATCGCATAGATGGACGGCGTATAACCCCGGGCTACCGGCGGTTCTCCGGTGGCCAGACCGATTTCCCGCTGCGCCATCGCAAAACGGGTCAGCGAATCCATCATCAGCAAAACATCATTACCCTGATCCTTAAAGTACTCGGCAATGGTCGTGGCTGTCAGGGCACATTTCATTCGCTGCATCGGTGGCTGATCCGAGGTCGCCACCACGATCACTGACCGTTCCAGACCGGCCTGACCCAGATCATTTTCCAGAAACTGCCGAACCTCCCGGCCTCGCTCGCCTACCAGGGCGATGACATTGACCTGGGCTTTAACGTTACGGGCAATCATTCCCATCAGGGTACTTTTACCGACGCCACTACCGGCAAAAATTCCCATTCTCTGTCCCTTACCAATCGTTAATAGACCATCGATCGCCTTCACCCCAAATTCCAGGATATCGTCGATACATGGTCGTGAAAAGGGATTTGCGCCAGTGCTGTTAATATCATAGGGCATCGTATCGTCAATGGGGCCACCCCCATCGATGGGTTCCCCCATGGCATTGACAACCCGACCAATCATACTATCTGACACACCAATCTTCAGGGACGATCCGGTCGGTTCCACAATATTTCCAAAACTGATTCCTTCTGGTTCTTCATAGGGCATCAGCAATACTTTATTGCCGCGAAACCCGACCACCTCCGCTAAAATATAGCGGTCGGCATTCTGATCGAAGATTTTACATAAATCACCAATGCTGCACTCCGGGCCCACTGATTCAATCATCATTCCCACAACTTTTTCAATTTTGCCAAAATAATGATAGGTTTCTGCCCGTTGAATGGCTTTGCAAATCTCAGATTTATTCATTTTTGCCTCCAGTTACGAACTCTGTTCGATGGCATTCTCCAATTGCTCTAATTGTACCGGCAGACTCATATCAATGACCGAATCATTGGTTTCCACCATGATCTTATCCTCATCCTTGAGAATAATCACTTTGGATTTTTTAGCCAGCTTCTTTAATTTTTCTGACATTTCTTTGTTTATATGGAGATCAAGGGTTTTCTGGTTTTCCGATAAATAGATTTTTAAATCCTCTTCATCGCCATGAATCACCTCATCAAAGAATTTTAAAAACAGATCCCGGTCTTCCTGAACCTGATGTTTCATAATTTTTTTGGCGATTTCAAAAGCGATATCCAGCAACTCCTGTTCCTGATTGGCTAACGCCTGCTGTCTTTCATTGCTGATCACTTCCAGCAACTGATTGATCTCCTGGAGCTTGTTGTCAATTTCGGTGGCGGCCTGGGTCATGCCTTCGTGAAGCCCTTCTTTTAAGCCAGCCTGAAAGCCCTCCTGGCTACCATCCCGAAATCCTTCTTCATGCCCTGTTGCATAGCCTTGGGAAAACCCTTCCTGATAACCGGTTTCCTGCGATTTTTCCTTAATCTCCTGGCTAGCCCGAATGGCTTCTTTCATCAGTTCATTGGCGGCGTGCATGGCTTCGACACTGTCATCATGGTCAATTTTACTTTCAGCGGTTTCGGGGTTTAAAACCGGTTGACCTTCGCTACTCTTTTCTGCTTCCGGTTGAACTGTCATTGGTATCACCACTGGGGCAGTTGTTTGAGATACCCATTTCGCTTTTACAATACTAGACAATGATCTCGTCCTTTCCACCCTTCGATGTTACGATTTCGCCTTCTTCTTCCAGTCGTCTGATCACCGAAACGATCTTCTGTTGGGCTTCTTCCACGTCACGAACCCGTACATTATGGAGGAATTCCATTTCACTCTTGACGGTTTCACCCATTCGCTGGGACATGTTGGCAAAAATTACATCTGCAACTCCCTTATTCGCCCCCTTAAGAGCAACAGACATTTCTTTGGTGTCGACTTCCTGCAGGAAGCGTTGAATCGACATTGAATCGAGAATGACAATATCTTCGAATACAAACATCCGCTTTCTGATTTCTTCAGACAGTTTGGCATCATTTTTACTGAGTTCATCAAAGATGTATTTTTCTGTACCACGATCAATATTGTTCATAATTTCAGCAATATAGTTGATACCGCCAACTTCCAGTAAATCGAAAGATACCACTGATTCAAATTTACGCTCAAGAATGGTTTCAACTTGTCTGATAATCTCCGGTGAGGTTCGATCCATCCGGGCAATCCGCTCCACCACTTCAACCCGAATACTCTTGGGCAGCTCAGAGATAATCGCCGAGGCCTGATCCGCCCGGGCATAGGATAACACTAACGCAATGGTTTGCGGATGCTCATTCATGATCATATTCATCAGGTTTTTATAGTCAGCCTTGCGGATAAACTCAAAGGCCTTGGTACGCAGGGTTTTGGTCACCCGCTCTAACAGAGCACTCCCCTGTTGAACACCAAAAGCCTTTTCCAGTACACTCCGGGCATACGTTATCCCGCCTTCAATATAGACCTTCTGGGCGACACAAAGACCATAAAACTCGTCAATAACCTGATCTGCCACCTCTGGCGGAACACTTTCCTGCCGGGTAATCTCATAGGTTAAGATTTCTATTTCATCTTCCTGTAAGTGTTTATAAATGCTGGAAGCAATATCGGCTCCCAGGGAAATAACCACCTGGGCTGCTTTTTGTCTTGGTGTTAGGGTAACGTCCATATTTGTCAACATCCTTCATTTATATGAATCTATTCGCTTTCATTCTTCAGCCACGATTTAAACAACTGCGCCGCAATTTCTGGATTTGTGGTGGCAAACTCTTTGATCTTTTCCTTTTTATCATCTTTAAGTGGATGGATTGGCTCAATTGGTTCCGTTTTGTCTGCTGCCAGCGCACCAAATAAATCATCTGTTTCGGTATCTTCACCGGTCGCAAAGGCATCTTCGATGTCTTTGCCTCGTTTGCCCCGTTTCTTTTTCTTTTCTTTGCCATCGCCCTTTTTCTTTTTGCCTCTTGTCAGCACAAACAACAGCACCAGTAACAGCAGCAATACCCCAGCACCAATTCCACCAAAGACCAGTAATCGCTCGGTAGTGAGAACCGGTTCTTCTACTGGCTCTTCTTCGGCCTGAGCAAATTCAAAGTTCCGCACGGTAACGCTTTGCGGGGTTACCCCGGCAGCAAAGGCCACCAGTTGCACCAAGTTCTCCCGGGCTACCGGAGTCATTGCCGGATCATTGATGGCAATCCCAATCGACACAGTTTCGATGGCCGGATCCAATTTTTCGGTTTGGGTAATTTCCTGACTTACCGAATAGGTGGTATTTTCATTGATTCCGGTAACAACACCGCCGTTGGTCAGAGCATTCTGGGCGTAGGTGGTGACATCCGTATTTCCAGTTGTTCCGGCAACACCGCCAACCGTTCCATCTTCGTTGGCAATCGCCATGCTGGACGATTCCTGGTTGATCACCCCAGAATTATCACCATCCGGCGACGGGGTGTAAACAGTCGCCTCCTGCTTAACGGCGTCAGTATTAAGGGTCGCCGTTACGGACACCTTGAACTGGGAAGGATCATAAGGTCCATCCAAAACGTTATTAACTTTCTGGGTAAGATCATTTTCAATCGCCTTGGTCAGCTTCATCTTGGCATCACCGCCTGTGGTGGTTGCCAAATTATTAACCAGGTCATTTCCATTACCATCAGTTAAAGCGATGTTATCTGTCGTCAGACCGGCCACAGACTTGGCAACCAGATTCTGAATACCCAGAATTTGCTGTTTTGTCAGGGTTGCTCCCGGATCAAGATGAATAATCACCGATGCGGTGGTCGCTTCAGTTTCCTGTAAATAAAAAACATTCTCCACCGGCACCGAAATCGTCACAATGGCATCGCTGACTCCGTCGAGAGTTTTAATGCTGGCACCAATCCGCTCCTGAAGCTGCATGTTTTCGTATTGCTTGCGCTCATAGTCGGTGGACAGCATACTGCTGTTGTCTTGAATGACGTAGTAACTTAATCCGTCTTTGGGATAGCCCGCCGTGGCCAGCTCCATACGAACCTGAGCCTCGTCTTCTTTTGGCACCATGATATTGCCACTGGCATCCAGCTTGACGTCCGCCTCCATCTCTGTCAGGGCGGCCATAATTTCAGTTGTTTCGGCCTGAGTCAGGTCTTCAAAAAGCGGCACGTACTCCTTGTAATTGAGCAGTGCAGTCAGTCCGATGGACGCCAATAAGACCAGTACAACCCCACCAATCAACAAAATCTTGACTTTTTTGGATGTTCCGGTCCATAGGTTTTTAATTTTCTCTAAGTAGCCCTTAATCTTCTCATTCATCGTCTTTATTTTTCCATCCAAAATATTTTATGTCAATCCCGATTATTAAATCCGTACATACAAAGAGGGGATACTGAACATCAAATAAAATTCTCCGATCGGCATCCTCCACCAGGTTTAAACGGTATTTCTTCAAGTTCAAGTTTACAAGCCGGTATTCATAACTGTCTGGTATGCTTCCAACACCTTATTACGGAGTTGAACCATGGTTTGCAGGGCTACATCCGCCTTTGCGGTGTTGATCATCATGGTGTGCATATCATCCATGTTACCAATGGAAAGATTGTAAGCATCAACCTTGGTGACGGCTTCAGTTTCTTCCACATTGTTAATTACATCATTTAAAATATTCTGAAAATCGCCAGCTACTCCGGTTTCTGAGGCTGTAGTTGTACTTGCAGCAGGGTTACCAGTAACCGAACCAATACCAGTTGTGCCCATAATTGAGGTCATTGGAACTATAAACATATTTTCCTCCTTTTATCGGCCAATTTCCAGGGCCTTTAAAACAATTGACTTGGTCGCATTAAAGGCCGTCACATTGGCTTCATAAGCCCGACTGGCGCCCATGGCATCCGTCATTTCCTGGGCGGTATTCACATTGGGATACATAACGTAGCCCTGGGCATTGGCATCGGGATGGGTGGGATCATAAACCGGTACCAAGGCTGATTCGTCTTCGATAACAGCCTCAACCTGAACGCCATCTTTTTGAACCACGCCAGTTGCTGTTTTTAAGGCATCCTGAAAGGTTCCGGTACTGACACTACTCAGCACGGTCATTTTTCGGCGATAGGGGCCACCAGCTTCGGTTCTGGTTACCTGGGCATTAGCAATATTCTGAGAAATAATATCCAGCCGATATTTTTGCGCCGTCATTCCTGAGCCGGAAATATTAAAAGTACTTAAGAAACTCATTATTATTTTCCTCCGTTAACCGCATATTTTAATCGGGAATAGGAGTCTGAGACTCCCCGAACCAGATAATAATACTGCAACACCGACTTGGACATATCAATATTTTCTGATTCCAGATCGACGTTATTTTCATCCAGACGACTGGAAGTCGCACCTTCATAGACGCTGATTTTTGAATTTTCGATGGACTCAATGCTTTCCATCTTGTCAAGAAAAGCGGTGGAACTTCCAGTGGAAGTGGTCTTTAGCTTATTTATTTCAGCCTTTAATGAATCTTCAAAGTTGACTTTTACCGCTTTATAGCCCGGTGTTTCAGAGTTGGCAATGTTATTGCTGGTAGCCTTTTGTCGTTGCCAGGTGCCATCCAAAGCTTTTTGATATAAGGCTGAGGTTATTGAATCACCAATCATCATGGCCTCCTTGTGTGCCGGTTTGATCACCAGCTGTATTTTCAAAATTATCTTGACTGATTGTTTTATTTAAAACTATTTTCGCATATGCTGCTACTAAATCGCAAATTACAATACTATCGTACTGTAACATGATACCATAATTTACCGGAAACGACAAATAAAAATATCCCCTAGCTTAGTTGTAATTAAGTTAGGTGTACTCATGCCAATCAATTACGCTAATTATTGTAAAGTTTATCGAAAATACTAGAAATCAATATCATAATATTATCATTCTGATAGTGTAACTCTATTATATTCTGTCACACAAAAAAAAGCAACCGCAGTTGCTTTTTTTACAAGACGTTAACTTCAATTTATTTCTTGGCATCCAGAAAGGTACCATAGCTTGGAGTCAAACTGATTTCGTAGTCGGCCACTTTTTGATTTTGCTGGTTTTTTTTCAAATCCTGTAAGGTTTTTTGCTGTTCTGATTTGATCAGCTGGATGCAGTTTTGATCCATATCGGTAATCAGTTTAATCAAACTGTCGATCTGCCCTTTTTCTTCAATTGTACAGATCTGATTTCCCTTAAGCCCTGTAAACTGATCTTCCATATTCTTTAATCGGAGCAGCAATTGATCCCGTTCTTCCAGGATTGTCGCCAGATTTTCCCAGTCCTCAATACTACTGAGAATTTCTTCACCTTTGGTTACATATTCTTTCAGAATAAGAACTTTTTCCTGGCATAATTCATGTGAATTAGCATTCATTTTAAAGTCCCCGGGATTTTACAGGGTTGCTGATTTTTTCTGCTTCCTTAAATGAGTCTTTCAGATCAACAATTAAGCCTAATAGACTTTGCATTAACTGAATATCACGGCTGGCATTAGCTTCTCCCAGTTTATTAAAAATAAAACTGTACATTTCATTGAGCTCAATTGAAATGGGGTACTGCATATCCAACGAAAGATTCAGTGAATTGATAACCTTTTGCGCTTTTGCAATACAATTGTATGCTTTTGCGAAACTATCCTTCTGAATTAGGATGATGCCCATTTTTACCTGTTTTTCTGCTTCTTCGAAAAGTTTGATGACCACTTCTCCTTTTGATAAGGATTCTATGGCATAGCGCTTTGATTCCTGATAAGCATTGGCATATTGCATTACGTTCTCCCCCTTTCCGAGCTTATGAACTTGATCCAAATGAGGTGATCATTGAGCTTTGGGTGTTTAATTGTTGAAGTGCTGTTTCTAAGGCTGAAAACTTATTCCAATAATAGGTTTCTTCCGTTTTTAGCTTTGTTTTTAAAGTGGCTATGCTCTTATTCGTTTTTGTGATTGTTTCAGTTATACTGTTTTCGGTATTCGAAAGGGTTGATTCGTAACCAGCCAATTCGATTAAAGAACCTCGAGATCCTTTAACGCCTGTCGTTTTTGCTGCACCATCAATAATAGAATTTAATTGATTAGCCAAACCTGTCGTGCTGGCGGTAAATAATTCTTTAATTTCAGCTCCCTTGGTCTTCAAGGCCGTATCAAGTTTTTCTTCATCAATTTTTAATTTACCATTTTCAGAATAACCAGATGAGGTGATCCCCATATTAAACAGGGTAATACCGCCACTAACTGCTGATCCGTACATCATGGACTGCATTTTTGAGGTAATTCCTTTTAAAACACTGTCACCTTGCAACAATCCAACCTTTGCCTTGGTTTCCCAAGCCGTAATTTCTTTTTCTGTCATCTCTTCTTTTTGAGCATCGGTTAATGGAGCATAATCAGAATCGGCATTTTCTTTTATCAGGCCATTCATCATGGAAATCATGTTGTTGTAATCAGTAACAAAGCTTTTTATGGTATCCTTTAATGCAATTGTATCCTCACTCATCGTGATTGTCAGTTTTTCATCCGTCGCAGTTTTTTCTAAAAGCTGGATTTTAACCCCGTTGACTTCAATTGAATTGGAGGTCCGGACAATGGATTGACCATTAACTTCCAGTATTGCATTTTTTCCGGCTTCAGATTTTGCACTTGTTCCTGCTGCTTCGCTTGAAAGATCCGCCAGACCAAAAGCGTTCATCAAAGTCCCAGTCGTATCTTTGACAACAATATTTTCACCAGCACCACTTTCCTTGGCTGTTAATGTAAATTTGTCAGTAATGTTAGAATAGGACATTGTAACACCAGCATCGCTGGCATTGACTTTGCTGATAACGCTCGAAAGTGAGTCGGTGGTTTTGAATGAGAAATTTTTTCCATTGATTGTGAATTTATATTCCCCATCCACAGCATTCGTACCTTTTAGCAACGGGAGCTCCGCCAGTGTTTTACTTGTGTTTAAACGATCCGTCTGACCATCGGTAAATCCTAATTGGGTTAGCGTGTCGTTGTCCGAATTAAGTGCACTGACCGTGAGCTGCGCTCCATCTGAAGAAAATCCGATTTTCCCATCCTCAAAAGACACATCAACAACCGGTACTCCGGCACTTTTTTCGCCAAATGCTGCAGTAATCTTATTTTGAAGTGCTACCTTTAAGCCTGTGCCATCTACCCCAACACTGTTTTTAAATTCCTGATCCAGGGTAATCGTCCGAACCTTACCATCCATTTTTAATAAAAACGACTTACTGGCTCCCCCTATACTAGTCAACAGATCCGAAACACTCGCATCATTTCCAGTCAGAGCTTTCGATGCACCCTCTACCCCTGTTATTGTCTGACTTGTGGCTAACTGGGTAATATTCGAAATCTCGATGTTTCCAGTCGTTGCGGCACTAGTTGTGGAAACTGAAATTTTTGTTGATGCTGTTGATGCTTTGACAGTATTATATAGTGATGCACTTCTAAAATTAGTTGTCGATAATATATCCAGATACTTGCTTTGGAATTCTTTCAAAGCTTTAGAAACACTTCGGTAGGCCGTTTGTTTCCATTCCATTTTTTGAACACTCTGTTGTTTTTTTGCAATTTTCGAACGACTTGAATTTGTCAAACTTTCAACTAAGGAGTCAGTGTCAAGACCAGATACCAGCCCAGCCATTCCAGTTTTTGCAGACAATGACGATACAGTGCTTGTTGATGAATTAACTGAAGTTGCCATTTTTATCCCTCCAAACTATAATTTAAACTCGTTTTATATTTTTGTATAGGTTATTTTCTGTTCACTATCTACAATATCGGCCCGCATCAAAAAAACTTTAGCCTTCTTTTTGATAAATAGACGGTTTGACATATTTAAAGTTATGCTCTACCGAGGCCAGCGATTCGCTTTGTCCGATAAAAAAGTAACCTCCCGGGAGTAGGGCATCATAGAATTTTTGCACCACACTGTTCTTGGTCGGTTTGTCAAAATAAATCATCACATTCCGGCAGAAAATGGCATGAAAGGGTTTTTTAAACTGGAATCGGGACAACAAATTGAAGTTCCGATAGGCCACGCCTTTGCGGATCGGCTCGGTCACGGACAGATATTCTTCATCATAATCTTTAAAATACTTCCGTTTCCATTCCATGGGAATCTTGGACAGCTCTTCTTTAGAATATACACCGGATTTAGCCGTCATTAATACCCGATCGGAAATGTCGGAAGCTAGAATGGTACTGTCCCAGGTGTTAAGCTTACTCCCCAGATAATCATGGGTAATCATGGCCAGGGTATACGGCTCCTGGCCCGAGGAACAACCAGCGCTCCAGACCCGCAGATCCCTGGTTTTGGTTGTTTCATCCACCCAAGGAAGCACCTGTTGTTTGTAGAAATCAAAATGTTCACTTTCCCGTAAAAAATAGGTATGATTGGTAGTCAGCTTATTTATGAGCACACTGATTTCATCATTTTTTTTATCGGTTTTTACATACTCAAAATAATCCATATAGTTGTCATAACCCAATTGGGAAACATAATGACTCAAACGGCCTTCAATCAGGTGTCGCTTTTTCCGTAAATCGACTCCATAATTGGAATGCACATAGGTTGTGATGGCCTGAAATTCGTCTTCCTTAAGTTTTATCATTTTCTTTACCTCGTGTTTTTTTGAACGCTTCTCAATAATGATCTAAAATCGCCGGGATATCAACAATCAGGCTGATGCTCCCATTTCCCAGAATTGTACAGCCGGCAATCCCCGAGTTTTTAATTGAATAATGGTTTAAATATTTAGGAATCGGCTTAACGACAATCTGATGTTTCTTGATCAGATCATCCATAAACAAACAGGCAAAGGTGTCGCCTGAATCCACTAACATCAGAATCCCATCTTCAATGTGAGTTTCGCATTTTTTATCTTCGAAAATATCATGGAGACGAATCAGCGGGTAGCATACCCCACGGATCATAACCATTTCGTTGTTATCCGGGTCTTTAATCAGTTGGTTAGCAGTAATCTTAAAGGTTTCCCGAATATTGCTGATGGGGATTTCATAAATATCTTCCCCTACCAGAACCTCCATCCCGGAAATAATTGATAAGGTCAAGGGAATTTTCAGGAAGATATTGGTGCCGGAGCCTTTTTCACTTTCGATGGAAATAGAGCCCCCAACCTTTTCAATATTCTTCTTAACCACATCCATCCCAACCCCACGACCAGAGAACTCCGTCACGGTTTCTTTGGTAGAGAAGCCAGGCGCCATGATCAGATTGAGAATTTCTTTTTCAGAATACTCTTCTTCGGGTTTAACCAGTAGCTTTTTCTCTTTGGCTTTTTCCAGAATCCCGTCTGGATCCAGCCCCTTGCCGTCATCACTAACTGAAATAATGATGTCGCCCCCAACATTCTGGGCTGAGAGAATAACCTTGCCCACTGGGTTCTTACCGACGGCAATTCGCTCTGCCGCACTTTCAAGGCCATGATCCATGGCATTTCGAACCAAGTGCATCAGTGGATCGGCAATACCATCGATTATGGTTTTGTCAACCTCGGTGCTTTCACCCATGGTAATAAATTCCACTTCTTTTTTTAACTTCTTGCCCACATCCCGGACAATCCGTTGCATTTTTTTAAAGGTGCCCGAAATGGGAATCATCCGAATGGACATAACAATATCCTGGAGTTCATCAGTCAGTTTCTGCAATTGGGTGGAAGCTTTCTCAAAACTTTCATCCCGCTTGCCCTCCATACCGACACTGCCAAAAACCATCGATTCAGTAATAACAATTTCCCCGATCAGATTCATCAGGGTATCGAGCTTATTCAGATCAACACTGATCAGATTCTGGACATTATTTTTTTGTTTATTGGCATCAACCACCTTTTCAGGTGTCTTTTTCCCAGTCTCAACCACTTCCGGTTTTGCTTCAATTTCTGGTTCGATAATTTCTTCCTGGGCACAATCCAAAAATTCGATACTTTTAACCGATAAAATACTCAGGGCAATATTTTCAATGGTTTCCTTATCGGCCGTGGTTTCAACATGACAAAAGAAGCCGTTCTTGAGAATAATGCCAGCAGCCTCAGGATTATTATTGAGTTGCTCTGGAACTGTTTTTGAGACCTTGCCAATGGATTCCAGTTTGTTAACCAGCATAAAGGCCCGGATATTTTCCATCTGGGAGTCTTCATTAAAACGGGTATGAATACAGTAAACATGTGGCTTGTCGTCGCTTGAAAGGCTCACTTCATGATCCGTATCTGCATCGTTTCGGGTCTCATCAAAATTCATATCGCCAAACAAATCATCTTCCATAGCCGCTGCCAATGTGATTGATTCATCATCTGATTGGTTTTCCATCGCTTGCGCCTGGGCTTGTTCAGGGGTTTCCGTCACCAAGCCTTTAATTCGATTTAAAAAGGCATCTGTTTCACCGGTTAATTCTTCGTTTTCATCCAGCAGGGTCTCGTTGTTCTTGATCTTTTCAACTTCTCCCTTTAAGAAGGTGGAGAAATTAAGTACCAGATCCATCAAATCCCCAAAGTCCTCCGGTTTGATGCCGTTTTCCCGAATAACGAAAAACAGATCCTCCAACTTATGGGCAGAATGTGCCAGCATGTCAAATTCCATCATGGCTGAAGACCCTTTGATGGTATGCATAATCCGGAAGATTTCATTAATGTCATCCGGTGTCAGTTCCGCATTGTCCTCAGATTGAAGTAATATTTCCTCTAATTGATCAAGCAGGGTTTCCGATTCAAAAATATACATCTCTAAAATGGAATCATTTCCAGAATCATAATTACTCATTTTGTCCATCCTTTATATACACGAAATTTTTGGCTTATTTTATTATATCGGGTTTTTAAGCTAAATGCACTTTATTTTTTTGATCGCTATTAATATACCCCTGTTTAGCAGACTTTATCAACATTTACAACCCATTTTCTGCAAATGTCCCGTATAAATTATTTGTCACATATTATATCGACTAAATCCCATTAATCCTTAGTATAATAAAAAGACGTTTGAAAATCGGTCAAAACTTTATCATTTCTGATCTTACCCGAAATAGCTACTGAAATGATTGATTATCTTTTGCTAATACAGTATAATCGTAACTAACATAAATACACTGCCACTTCTCACATTACAAATGTTAATTTAAATTGGAAGGAGCTCTCTGTTGGATAGTATCAAAATTACCTCTACCGTTTCCACCCCAAAAGTCACCGATATACCCAGTAAACATACCCCCAGTGATTCTATTTTTGACATCAATAACCTTGATAACACTGTTAAAATAGAACCGGTGTCAGAAAACTACCAAAAGGAGAGTTTCCGGGAAACCCTATTTCAAAATTTACAAAAAGAAATATTAAAGCCGCTGATGAACAGCACCACTGCTGAAGCCGATGCCCTGCGCAAGCTAGTGCTGATATCTGAGCTTTTTGAATCGTCTGCCGGTGCCATTCCCAAAGAAATTCTGGATGGTATTTTTATTAATTCCCAGGATCTCCTCAGCGAATTGCTGCTGCGGGATAAAACCGACTCGATCTTTAAGGGGGCTTTTTTTGACAGCCTTCGATCACTGGCTAAACAGGAAGGTTACCCCCAGTTAAAAGATGCCATTGTATCAATTCTTCGTCATTATGACGCCTATGTCAATCGCAACCAGACCCTCAATGGGATTTTTTTGGAAAGCAGCCGCTTATTAATGACCCTCCCCTCCAAGGAGCGGGCTCTACTTGAGCAACAACTGATCAAACTGGAGGCTGTATTAAGTAAATCAAACGGCCTTGAACAACCCAATCAGGAGCTGCAAAACCTGATCAATTTAAAGGCTGCCCAAAATGGTAAACTGGGTGACCAGCTTGAACAACGTCTGGCCCGGATTGAAGATCTGCTGCAATCTAAAAACCTCAACTACCAGGAAATCCAGCAACTGCTTAAAAATGAAACCATCCCCACCCTGCGGCAGATTTTGCAGACGCAAGCCTATAGTGATAAAACCTATCAGTCGGTGGCCACCATCATCGATCATATTGTCCGTTATGACAAAGGTAATCCCGAACAACTTGAAGCAGCAGTGTTGCGGTTTTCCCAGGCTTTAAAGCCGCTTTCCAACTTAACTGACAGTGATATTGTAGAAATGAAAAACCAGCTTTTTCGTCATGCTAAAGAGGCCGAGATTCTAGCCGAACGGCTGGAATCTTCTTCCCGAAATCCCGGTGAAGGTGAAAAGGTGGCCCTGGCTCAACTACTGGAACAGGCTCTGGATGAAAATAACTCCAGTAAAATCATCAATTCAGCTCACAGCCTGTTAGAAACCATGGTTCGGAACGAAAGCCCGATTCTTACGATTATGCACTTTTTGATTCCGCTGCGGTTTCTGGATGAAAACTCCTACGGCGAATTTTTTGTGGATAAAGACCCCGCCAAAAAAGGAGAAAAAGGAAAGGCCGAAAACGCCACCGATATCTTTTTCACCATCCAATCAGACCGCTATGGCAATTTTGAGGTGGAGTTGCTGGCCCGGGATAAAAACATTACCCTCAATATCAAATCACCCGCCCCTCTGGTGGAAACCTTAAAATCCACCCGTGAACAATTAAAAACCATCGTTGAGGAACAGGGTTATTCCCTAGCCGGTTATGGGGTTGGCGAATACACCCAAAGCCAGACTATCCTGCAGCGGTTTCCCAAACTGGCTTTTCGAAAGGTAGGACTCGATGTCACCATCTAAAAATAAAAAAACAAAGGCCGTCCATATTCAGGACGGCCAGATAAAAAAAAATACCAGCAACGATCAAAATGATCCGAACAAACCGCTAAAGGTAACCGCTCTGCGCTATGATCCGGAAAAAAATAATTCTCCGGTAATTGTTGCCGCCGGGACGGGTTTTGTCGCCCAGAATATATTAAACGTCGCTGAAGAAAACGGCATCCCCATTTACCACGATGACTCTGCTGCGACCCTGCTGTCCAAGCTGCAGATGGGTCAGGAAATACCCCCGGAGCTGTTTCAGATTGTGGTGAATATTTACGTCTCGCTGCTTAATTTAGCAGAGGGAACTGATGTGGGGGATCGGTTGTTTTGATCATTCAATATTTGAATCCATGTTTATTGTAAAATAAAAATGTAGAAAGTTGCAAAGTAAAAATCCATAGTATTGCAAGTTGGAAAATGCACAATATTGCAAAAATCCATTGCGGGCAAAACTCAAGTCAATTATCCTTGTATCTGACCAAAGAACAAGGAGGAAATGGAGAATGCTCACAATGGATCAGATACATGATATCAGAAATCGTTTTTATGAGAAAGGGGAAAATATTTCCCAGATTGCGGAAGCGTTGCACCTGGATTGGCGAACGGTACGCAAATACATTGATCAGACTGATTTCAACAGCCCGCCGCCAAAGCCGGCGTTGGAGAAACAATTCTGTCCCAAACTGGATCCCTACAAGGAGGTGATCGATTCCTGGCTGATTGAGGACAAATCAGCCCCACGCAAACAGCGCCATACAGCTAAACGGGTATTTCATCGCCTGCTGGCCGAATTTCCCGGTTTTGACTGCTCCTATCGGACGGTCGCCAGCTATTACGCAGTGAAACACCGGGAAATATTTAAGCAGAATAAACAGGCCTATCTGCCACTGGTACATCAACCCGGAGAAGCGCAGGTTGATTTTGGTACGGCTGAGTTTTATGAAAATGGCCAAAAACTGACTGGAAAATACCTGGAGGTCTCTTTTCCATACAGCAATAAAGGCTATCTGCAGCTGTTCTACGGGGAAAATATGGAATGCCTGCTGGAAGGGCTGGATGCCATATTCCGCCACATTGGCTGTGTGCCAAGGGAACTCTGGTTTGATAACACGAAAGTCATTGTTACCGAGATTATCCGTGGTGGCGGGCGAAAACTGACTGACAAATTCGAACGGTTCCGGGAGCATTACCATTTTAAAGCCGTCTTCATGAATCCCGGGGCCGGCCATGAAAAAGGAAACGTCGAAAACAAGGTCGGCTATCAGCGTCGCAACTTCATGGTACCGGTTCCCCGCTTTCTGTCGCTGTCGGATTATAACCGGCAGTTGCTGACAGAGTGTGAGAAAGATGCCCGGCGGAACCATTATCGCTACGATGAAACCATCGAGGAGCGGTTTCAGGCTGATCTGACGGCCTGCCACAAACTGCCCGGAATTGCGTTTGACCTCACCGGTCATCAAACCCTCAAAGCCGACAACTGGGCCAGGATTTATCTGAACAAACGACAGCATGCTTATTCGGTGGCTCCAAAGTACGCCCAGTGCCCGGTTCATCTGGTTTTAACTTCAGCGCTGGTGATTATTCAAGATGAAAACTTTCGTGAAATTGTTCGCCACCGGCGTCTTTACGGAGATACCAAACAAGAGCAGATGGACTGGCTGCCCTATCTGAAACAATTATCCCTGCGACCCCGAGCCCTGAAATATACTGGGATCTATGAGCTGATGCCGGAAACCATGCAAACCTATCTGGCCACCTGTTCAGGCAGCGAAGTTGGACAGATCCTCAAGGTTCTTTCCGAGTTGACCAGTCGCACCGGTTTTGACAGTGCCGTAAATACCGTTAACCATGCAATTGCTCATCAGGCGCGAGATGCCGATAGTCTGGAGAGTCTTTACCGGCGGTTGTATTCGGATGTACCTGAGCTGCCTGCAATGACCCTTGCTCCGGGCATTCCCAAAATGATCCCGATGCAGCCCAATCTGACGGCCTATGATATCTTGCTTCAGGGAAAGGGGGCTGACGGATATGCTCGACAAAGAAATCTTTGAATGCTGCCGGAAACTGCGTCTGAGTCGCAATCTGGCCGAGTTGGCGCAAACCACCGAAGGCAGCTCTCACCAGGAATATCTGCATCAGTTGCTTAGTGATGAACTCCGTTACCGGGAACTCACCCGCACCCAAAAGTTGGTTACCAGCGCCGGTTTCTATGGGATTCACACCTTTGAAGGATATCGCTTTGATGAAATCACCCTGCCTTCGGATCTGACTCCAGAAGGCCTGAAATCCCTGGCCTTTATCCACGAAAAGAAGAATCTGATTCTCTATGGTGGCACCGGAACCGGCAAAACTATGCTATCAACCGCACTCGGCGTTGCCGCCTGTCGACAGGGAATCCCGGTTAAATTCTTTCGAACGGCCGCCCTGGTGAATAAACTGTCGGAAGCCAAAGTAGCCGGTACCCTGACCGCTTTTCTGAAAAAACTGAATAAAGCCGAAGTGATTATTCTGGATGAATATGGTTATGTCCCACTGGACCGAACGGGAGCACAGCTCCTGTTCGAAATCATATCCGATTGTTATGAACGTCGGTCTATCATTCTTAATACCAACCTTGAATTTTCCCGATGGGTCAATGTGCTCTATGATGAACAGATGACGGCTGCCATGCTGGATCGGCTCCTTCATCACTGCCACCTGCTCATGTTTCCGGGACCCAGTAACCGGATGCGGGAATCCAGCATCAATGAATTATATCGCTCAATATCGGACAATCAATTGAAAAAATAATAATTGCCTGCAATGCTTAGATTGCTCATGAAATTGCTTCGCATTTTAGCTTGCAAAACTATGGATTTTCCATAATGCAACATTCTGTATTTTTAACTTGCAACTTTCTGCAAAAAGTACTTGCAAAAAACAAATAGTGGTGTATGCTGCCGTTTTAAAATAAAAAACATTACAAACGGATGTGAAGTGGATTGTTTCATTATACATTGACAGGTTCAATCCCGTCAATTCAGATTTAGGATACCATCGCTTAAATCACATGCCCCAAAACGGTGAAGATGCATGATTGAATCCAAGCCGATGGTGCGGCCAATTCAATTGACAAAATAGCTCATTAATGCTATTGTGTTAAAAGTTAACAATGGCTAATAAAGGGGTTTAAATGAATAGGAAAAGAGTAAAAAAAATAGACTGTCTTGTCGTATTATGGATCATGTTGTTGGTAGTGCTGGCTGGGCCGGTTTATGGTTTGGGGACAATCAGGGCGGTATATGATGAAACAGCAACGAGTCTGTCAGTCACCTTTGACAACAACTATGCATCAGGATGGATGATTGACATTTGTCGGGATGAACCTGGGGATGATCTGGTCGGGCCTTTTAAAGCTTCAGTGGCGCAACTGTATGTGGAGCGCACCTCCGGTCTGCAGTCGGGAACACAGATTATTGATCTGTCCGCCGTATTGGCAACGGTTCCGGCTGGGGAAAACATTCAAATTTATGTATCGGCCTATACGCCGGAAGAAGATACCACCATCGAAGATGGCGATGCCGGATATCAGGGAAATGCCTGTGTGGCGGTGAAGGGGACAGCGCTTCAGCCTACCGCTGTGGTGACGCCGGAGACTGACCTGGCCACGGTAGCGGCGATGAGTAATGGTATCCCGGTTCTATCGATTACCATGTCAGATACGGATAGCAACAAAAACAATCTGGAGTACCTTCATGCTGATAAAGAAAATAAAATCAGTGCTATGATAAGTCTTGACGACAGTGCCGATCCTAACAACAATTTCAGTGGGGAATCAGCGGTTATCAAAGGCCGGGGAAATTTCACCTGGAGTCTTGAAAAGCGACCGTATCAGATTAAATTTGATGGCAAAAAAGGGCTTCTTGGCATGGCTCCGGCTAAAACCTGGGTCTTGCTGGCTAATCACACCGATCGGTCCTTTGCCAGAAATCGGCTGATTTTTGATCTGGCCAATGACATGGGGTTGGCTTATTCCTCGGAATCCCGGTTTGTGGATCTTTATATCAACGGCGAATATCTGGGTAATTATCTGATTTGTGAAAAGGTTGAGGTGGGCAGTAATCGGGTTGAGCTTAAAAATCCCGATGGGCTACTGCTGGAAATGGATAACCATTATGGGACGGCAGAACCCTATTATTTTACCACCACCAAAAGCGGCACCATCTTTACCTTAAAGGATTCTGTTGATGCGGCGGACAGTCCGGAGGTACAACAGGCATTTGTAAATATCCAGGCACAGATCAATGAGTTGGAAACCTTGTTGTATGCCGACGATCCCGACTGGGCGGCGATCAGCGAAATAATTGACGTGGATTCATTTGTTAAGCGCTATTTTGTCGATGAATTTGCCAAAAATATTGAGATTGGGATGTCCAGTATTTATTTCTATAAGGATGGCGACAGTGACAAGCTCCATGCCGGTCCGGTCTGGGACTACGATTTGTCATTGGGGAATATTGCCAAAGGGACAGTCTCGGAAGACTATGCCAAAAATATTACGCTGCGGGTTGAAGAGGGAATTGTTCGCAATGACTGGTATGCCCAGCTGTGTCGCAATGAGGAATTTGTGGCAAGAGCGAATCAACTCTATGCCACGGATGTAAAAAAAGCGATCGATAACACTGATGATAATCTCAATGCAGTAGCAAAACTGGTTGCGGGATCAGCCGAAAATAATTTTGGCAAGTGGCCGGTGCTGGGGGTGCCGACGCTGGAAACCACCAACAGTCGGATCATTGAGCATTCTTTTGTCGGGGAAATTTCCTATTTGCGAAACTGGATTGTTGATCGCAGTAATTATCTGGCCGGGGCCTATGGGGCAGAAATGCCGACGCTCACTTACTTGAGCCATGTGCAAAATCAGGGCTGGCAGTCGGCGGTTACCACGGGGATGCAGGCCGGAACCACCGGCCAGGCACTCTGTCTGGAAGCATTGGAACTAGCCATTAATAGCGATGAAAGTGCTGGCTCTCTGGAATACAGCACCCATGTTCAGAATATCGGGTGGCAGGATTATGTCCCGACTGGCACAGTGGCTGGCACGACCGGTCAGGCCTTGGGCCTGGAAGCCGTAAAAATACGGCTAACCGGCGAATTGGCCGACAAATATGATGTCTATTATCGGATTCATTCGCAAAACTACGGCTGGCTGGGCTGGGCCAAGAATGATGAGATTGCTGGAACAGTAGGAATGAATCTTCGGGCTGAAGCGATTCAGGTCAAACTTGTTACCAAGGGAACCTTTATTAAGAACACATCCAACCGTTATTTTGAATTATCCACGGCGCCAGTGGTATAATGTTTATGGCTGCCAGTTGCACCGAAAAGTTAAGAGGAAACGAATGACAAGAGAATATATCGAAACGAAAATTACTGAATATCCGATATTTGAATATGCGTTTTTTGATCCATCAGAAATTAATTTTTATGAAGCAGTGCGAACCATCTGTAAGTTGGAATGTCCGCAATACGGAAACTCCTGGTCCTGTCCGCCGGCGGTCGGGACCCTGGCAGAATGCAAAGAACGGTGTCTGGGTTATGAACACGCCTTTATTTTTAGCACCATCTCGGAGGTCAGCGATATCCTAAATATGGACGAAATGCTGGCAACCCGTTGTGAGCATATTGAAATTGTCGAAGCAATCAAGACCAATATTTTTGGCGAACACGAGGACAAGCTGATTCTGACGGCCGAATCATGTGCCATCTGTGAGGACTGTGGCTACCCGGATGAGGCCTGTAAGCATCAGGACAAAATGTATCCCTGTGTCGAAAGCCATGCCATCTCGGTGACGGATATCTGCGAAAAACATCAACTGTCGTTTTTAAATGGCTATAATGTTATTACCTGGTTCGGGATGATCTTTTTCAACAACCGCCAGGGCGTTCATGCGGTTTAGAATTTTAAATTACCAGAAAGCGGGGATCAGATGGATTTATCATTTTTAGGGATTGCGAGTAATCCCATTACAGTTTTTACCCAGGCCGACAAGACAGCTTATTTACAGAATCCCGAAGATATTGATGGCGGGATTCGGGAACTGGTAGATGCCATTAACGCCATTCCGGTGTTCTTTTCGATGAGCGCCTGCCAGGGTTTTCTGATTGAGGAAGAGCGGGACGATCATTGTCCGGAAACTTATGTAGACTTTTATGTGATCGACGAGCAGTACCAGTTGGCCCAGCTACTGTTGGGATCGCTGGCCAGCAAATTTAATGCTAGCATCGATTGTAAGGTGGTCTATGAAGCCGATTTTGAGATGACAGCAGCGGATGAAATTGTACCGAACGGCATGGTCAAGCTGCGCCACAGCATCGAACTCTACGAGTTGCCAGCAGATTTAATGAAGAGCACTTATCAGGAACTGGTGGATCATGTCCGCAGATTCGGAGCGGCAGTAATATGATGGATAAGAAGGTCAGAGCTTTATTTGAGCCCTTTACAATCAAGCAGCTGAAGCTCAAGAACCGGCTGTTTATGCCGGCAATGGGGATTGCGACGGCTGATGAAAACGGGGCTTATACCGATGCGGCTAGCGCTTTTTATGTGACCCGGGCTAAGGGCGGGGTGGGTCTGATCATTGCCGGTGCCAATGCGGTGACCGCCTTAGACCCTCAACAGACGGTTTGTACGGACCCCACTCCTGGGTTTAACCCCGAGGCTTATATTGCGGCCGGACAGAAAATGACCCGGCAGATCCATGACCACGGCACCATGATCTTTGTACAGCTGGCGGCTGGTTTGGTTGGAGATAGCTGGTTAGAACAAAGTAAACGTTGCCAGACGATGACCCTTGCCGAAATCCGGCAGCTGGTGGCATCCTTTGCCGAGGCGGCCAAAATTGTCAAAGCGGCCGGTTTTGATGGCGTTGAAATCGAAACGGGATCTATGCTCGATGGTTTTACCCTGGCGCTTTATAATCAGCGTCGGGATGATTACGGCGGCGAGCTGCCAAACCGTTTTCGGATCGTGACGGAAATCATTGCTGCCATCAAGACCACCTGTGGCCGTGATTTTCCGGTGATTGTGCGGTTGGCAATGAAAAGCTATCTTAAAGCCGGGGGACAGCAAGCCTTGCCGCTGGAAGAATTTGCCGAACAGGGACGTGACGTCGATGAAGCCCTGGCGGCCGCAGTGCTGTTGGTTACAGCCGACTGTGACGGTTTTGACGTGACAGCCGGCATCGATACGCCGGAGAAATCCTCCTATTGGAAATATCCGCCGGTCTATTTTGACAAAGGGGTTTATCTGAATCTTAGTGAGACCCTTAAAAAAGTTGTTACAGTGCCGGTCCTGGCCGCCGGAAAAATGGATGATTCGGAGCTGGCGGCCGAGGCGCTGGCCCAAGGTAAGCTGGATATGGTGGGGCTGGGTCGGCCGCTGCTGGCTGATCCCGAGCTGCCTGTCAAGTTAGAAAACGCTAAAAGCCAAGTGATCCGGCCCTGTTTGGGCTGTAATGACGGTTGTCTGGCCCAGCTGATTGCCGGGCAGAAAGCCTCCTGCACCGTTAATCCGGACTGCAGTCGGGAACTGCGTACCAGGATTGTAGCGGCCGAAAGCCTGAAAAAGGTAGTGGTGGTTGGTGGCGGACCGGCTGGGATGGAAGCGGCCCGGGTCAGCGCACTGAGGGGCCATCAGGTGACCCTCTTTGAAAAAAGCTACGGACTGGGGGGCAAGCTGAAATACAGCAGCCAGCGGATCTTAAAAACCGCCGACCGCCAGCTGATCCATTGGTATGAAAATCAGCTGGAAGGCTTAACTGTCGAGATTCGTCTTGATGAACCGGCAACCCCAGAAAAAATAGCTGCCATCAATCCGGAGATCGTTTTTATTGCCCAGGGCTCCGAAGCCAAGCAGCTTGAATTCCCGGGGATGGACAGCGAAAAAGTGACCAATGCTATTGATGTGCTGACCGACAAGACCTTTGTCGGACCCCGCTGTCCGGCCATTGGCGGCGGTCTGGCCAGCTGTGAGGCGGCCCTCCATCTGGCCATGCATCGTCATAAGATGGTCATCGTGGACTCAGCCCCGGAGATTCTGGCCGCCGGTATCCCCATGGCTCCGGCTAACCAACAGATGCTGAAGGATTTACTGGTCTTTTATCGTAGCGAAATTATCACCTCTGCCACCCTAAAATCGGTCACTGAAGAAGGCGCCGTAATTGAAAAAAACGGAGAGGAACGGTTGCTTCCGGCCCATCACGTGATGATTGCGGTAGGTTTTGAACCAGCACCTTCTTTATATGAAGAAATACAGAACGACTACCCCCAGGTTTATAATATTGGCGATAGTCAGGCGATCAAAAATATTCGGGCGGCGATCTGGGCGGCCAACGACGTGGCCCGGACGCTTTAGTTAATCAAAATTTAATATGAAATTAATAAATTGACGGTTGTTGCATAAGTGTGGTAAAATTCAAAATTAGGGACTTATCAAATAACGTAAAACAGCTGGTGCTGCAGCTTTACGTTCCATCGTTAATTGAGTCGATTGGCAGCGGGTTTGTTTTCCTAAAATTAGCAATAATGGAGACATAAAATGATCACAACGACCTTTAAGCGCTATGAGAAAAAATATCAATTAGATGCGGTTCAATATGAGAAGATCTTGCCGATATTGCTGACAGAAATGAAGCCGGATACCTACACCTCAAAAAATGACAGCTATATGATCTATAATATTTATTACGATACCCAGCATTATGATGTGATCAGACATTCTCTGTCCAAGCCCTATTATAAAGAAAAACTGCGGCTGCGAAGCTATACCATTCCCGAAACCCTTGAGGAAAGAGTGTTTTTGGAGCTGAAGAAAAAAATCGGTGGGATTGTCAATAAACGGCGGGCCTCATTGCGATTAAATGATGCCTATAATTTTGTGTCTAAAAGAGAGTATCCCGAAGGATTGAACCAGAGTGAAGTACAGGTTTTAAAAGAAATTGAGTATTTTCTGGAAAATCGTTCAATTGAAGCAAAGGCGTATATCAGCTATCAGCGGACCGCCTATGTGGGAAAAAATGATCCCAACCTCCGGGTGACCTTTGACTGCAATATTAAAAGCCGGCAAACGCACCTGTTTTTAGAAAAGGGTGACTATGGTGATTTTGTGATTCCGCCCAATCAGTATGTCATGGAAATCAAGATTCTCGGGGCGATGCCCTTATGGCTGGCCCGGGCGCTATCGGAACTGAAAATCTATAGTTCCAGCTTTTCAAAATATGGTAGAACCTATCAGGAGTATCTAAGTCGGGCCGAGTAGGATCTGTCGCAGCCTGACAAAACCAATTTCATAACAGACTTATAAAGGGAGATCAGACATGTGGGAGACACTATTTTCATCAGCAACCAGTGAGACGCTGACCTTATCAACAACTGTCAATATTATTTTTGCTTCTTTATTGATGGGATTATTTATTAGCGTTATTTATATCAAAACCCGGGGTAAAGAAGGTTATTCCCATGGCTTTACGGTAACTCTGATTATGCTGCCAGCCATCATTGCCATTATCATTCTTCTGGTGGGCAATAATATTGCCCGGGCCTTTAGTTTGGCTGGAGCCTTCAGTCTGATCCGCTTTCGAAGCGCACCGGGGGATCCCATTGATATTTCCTATGTCTTTTTTACCCTGGCCGTCGGACTGGCCTGCGGGATGGGTTATATCGGCTATGGAATGCTTTTTGCCGTCATTCTATGCGCAGTGATGGTTATTCTCAGCGTGACGAAATATGCCAAACCGCGAGTCAATATGATGCAACTTAAAATTACCATCCCCGAAGATATCGATTTTCAGAATTGCTTTGAAGATATTCTAGAGCAGTATACCCAGAGTTATAAGCTGCAACGGGTCAAAACGACGGATTTTGGGTCGTTGTTTGAAATTATTTATACCATCCAGCCAAAAGATGCGATGGATCAGAAAGCGTTCATTGACCAGTTGCGCTGTCGAAACGGAAATCTGAACATTGTCCTTAATACTCAAATCAATAACGATATGGTCTATCTGGGATAGTATTTAAAAATCAGAATCAATTTAGCTGGTTTCATAAAATAAATCAAATCTGCTGCGAAAGTAGCAGGTTTTTTAGTTTGCAAGTATGCTATAAAAATAAGAGTGGAGGAAAAATTTGAAAGATCGACTGCAAAACAAGGGCGTGGTTTTGGCCCTGGCAACCCTTTGCTGCCTGCTCTGGGGCAGCGCCTATCCGGCGGTTAAAATTGGCTATGAGCTTTTTGGAATCACCACTACCGGAGCTCAGGTTTTGTTTGCCGGTTATCGTTTTACTCTGGCAGGAATACTGACATGGATCATCACCAGCCTTTATGTAAAGAAAATTGCGCTGCCGCAAAGAGAAGAGTGGGGCCGGATGATCAGCTTGGGGTTGGTGCAGACGACCCTCCAGTATATTTTCTTTTACATCGGCCTGGCCAATACCACCGGGGTGAAGGCATCGATTATCAATGCCACCTCCACCTTTTTTGCGATTCTTTTTGCCCATCTGATTCTGAAAAACGAGAAGATGACCCGGGCCAAGATCATTGGCTGCATTTTGGGGATGGTCGGGGTGATCATTATTCAGCTCAAGGGTGGCCGGATCGACAGCAGTTTTTCGCTGCTGGGGGATGGTTTTCTCTTTCTGGTCTGCATCGCCTCGGCGCTGGGGGCAGTGATGACCCGAATCTATACGCAAAAAAGCGATTCAATGATTCTGACCGCCTATCAGCTGATGATCGGCGGGGTGGTGCTGGTGATGATCGGGTTATTGATGGGGGGGTCGATCACGCAGGTTACCGTCCCGGGACTGCTTTTACTTGGCTATCTGGCAGCCTTGTCAGCTGCCGCTTTTTCCATCTGGACGATCCTATTAAAGCACAACCCGGTTGGAGTAGTGGCCATTTATGGCTTTATGATTCCGGTTTTTGGGGTAATCTTATCGGGGCTTTTTCTGGGTGAGGCATTTCTTAGCCTGCGGATTCTTGTTTCCCTGGCTTGTGTCAGTGTGGGGATCTGGCTGGTCAATCGGGAGGCGGGACGGATTTGAAAAAAGGTGCATCCGCTTGGATCCGGTTGAGATAACGATCGGAGCGCCAAGCGGGGGCACCTTTTGATGTTCATTTACGGTTTATTGGACAGTTTAAACAGCACCCGTGACAATGGCCTGATACCCTTCGGGATCGGTATTGCCTTCGGTACTGAACAGTAAGATGGTGGAGTTGCGATCAAGATTAAGCGATTGTTTCAGGGCGGTAAGACTTTGGTCGGTACACAAAGAAATCAGCAGCCCCAGACCGACGGCTCCGGATTCGCCGGAGATAATTGCCGGGTCAGTGCCTCCGGGATGGGCCAGGGTTTGCATCCCCAGTTTAGTGACCCAATCCGGGCAGCTGGCATAAAAGCTGGCTAAGTCTCTAAGAATCGGCCAGGTCAGAGGGTTCGGTTCGCCGCAGTTTAAACCGGCCATAATCGTTTCCGGGTGACCGCCAATCGCCACTGGCTGTCCCTGCTGCACCGACTTGAAAATGCAGGCAACGGTGTCCGGCTCAACAATGGTGGTGATTGGCGGATACTGATTGTAATACTGGCTCAGATAACCCAGCACACCTCCGGCCATCGAACCGACCCCGGCCTGAAGAAAAACATGGCTGGGCCTGGCAATGCCGCATTCTTGCAATTGCTCCAGAGCTTCGCTTGCCATGGTGGTATAGCCCTGGGTGATGGCGTTGGGGATGGCCTCGTAGTCGTCAAAGCCAGTGTCCTGAATGAGGATGTAACCCTTCTCCTTTGCCAGCTGGGCAGCCCGGCGGACGCACTCGTCGTAATTCAGTTCTGTGATCTCAACCGGGGTATCATTGATGGCCCGGATCGCCGCCGCCCGGCTGGGTTTAGAGCCTTTTGGCATCAGCACTATCGCCCGGCAGCCAAAAAGCGCAGCAGCCCAGGCCACTCCCTTGCCGTGGTTGCCATCGGTGGCGGTGATAAAAACCAGATTCTTAATCTGCTGGTGAATGGCCGTAGAGCTCAGTAACGGAAAAGTAAGGTCTGCCATATCGGCCTGGATCTGCCCGGCAATGATGGTAGCCATGGCGTAAGATGCCCCCAGGCTTTTGAAGGCGTTGAGTCCGAAGCGGTGGGATTCATCCTTAACAAAAATATTGCGAACGCCTAATTTCTCGGCCAAATCGGGCAGAGCTATCAACGGCGTCGGCTGATACTGAGGCAATGATTGATGAAAGCGGCGGACACCGACCACGGCGCTTGGGGATAACACTGGGGTTGGCTCCGGATCGGTGATTGGGTTCCGGCCTACGCCAGAGATGATGGTAATGGGTGAGTTCATCGGGGTCTCCTTATTATGGGGTGAATCAAGCAAATAGTTTTCGGATTTTTTTATTGTAGTCATTATATCACAATGCGATAATGATTAGAGAAAAAGATAATCATCATCAAAATATGGAGGTTAGGTATGAAAGTTGGAGTAATTCGTTGCCTGCAGACTGAAGATATGTGTCCGGGAACGACTGATTTTAAAGTGATCCGAGGGAAGAAGGGTGCCTTTGCGGGAGTTGAGGGAGAAATCGAAATAATCGGCTTTAATACCTGTGGCGGATGTCCGGGAAAAAAAGCTGTCACCCGGGCAGCGGAAATGGTCAAGCGTGGCGCCGACACCATCACTTTGGCATCCTGTATTACTAAAGGAAATCCGATTGGTTTCAAATGTCCCCATGCTGAGCAAATGCTGGCCGCTATTCGTAAAAAGCTTGGTGATGAGATAACCGTTTTAGAGTATACCCACTGAGATTTTGAATGGGAGAATGAAAAAATTGATAAACTAATAACCAGATGAGGATACCGTAAAAAAATTACAGTATCCTTCTTTTTATACTTGCATCTACAAGTCAGTAGGGTATAATCTAAGCAAAGAGAAGAGGTGAGACGCAAATGCTTAAGAATTTCAAAGTCAAAGGATTTAAAAATTTCAGTGAGCAGATTGAACTGGATTTTTCCGATGTTCGGGATTACTCTTTCAGTAAGGATTGTATTAAAGATGGTTTTTTGAATAAAATCATTATTTATGGGAAAAATGGGGTGGGTAAATCAAACATTGGCCTTGCCATTTTTGATCTGATAACACATCTGACGGATAAAAATGTCACCCCGGGATTGTATGACTATTATCTGAATGCCGATAATGATACCGGTTTTGCCGAGTTCCAGTATGTGTTTAGGATTGGTGACTCAGAAATTGAATATCGGTATCACAAGAATCAGGAACAGGTGCTTCAATTTGAAGAAGTCCGAATGGACTCTGAAATTGTCTTTTCTTATAATTTTTCTAACAAACAGGGAAATCTGGAAGGGCTGTTAAAAAGGGTGCCGTCGCTAAACTATGAATTTTTAAACGAGCATTTTTCGATCTTAAAATATGTTGTCAGCAACACTGCTGGCGATGGGATCAAGCCGTTAAAAGAAATGGTGCGCTTTGTGAACAACATGCTCTGGTGTCGTAGTCTGGATGAAAATCGTTATATTGGTTTTAAAAATGACAGCAAGGATTATTTTTCGTTTATTTTAGACCATGATCGTCTTGGTGGCTTTCAAAGTCTGATTAACCGGGCCGGAATCGACGAACAGTTGGAAATCATAGTTGATCCGGATGGACAGGAGCGGTTGTATTTTAAACGCAAAAAACCACTGCCGTTTTTCAAAACGGCGTCCAATGGTACAAAGGCTTTATATACCTTATACTACTGGTTGTCTGCTTCAAAAGACTTGAGTTTTCTGTTTATTGACGAGTTTGATGCATATTATCATTTTGAACTTTCCGAGATGATCGTTACTTTATTGGAATCGATGGATGGTTTTCAGACCGTGCTGACATCCCACAACACGAATCTTTTAACGAATCGGATGATGAGGCCGGATTGTTATTTTATTTTGACCCCTAATCAGCTCACTTCACTGGCCAATGCCACCAAAAGGGAATTACGGGAAGGTAATAATCTGGAAAAACTCTATGTAAGTGGTGAGTTTAATGGATGAAGCACATATAAAGAAAATTCTCGTATTGGTTGAAGGAGCAAAAACTGATGTTCTGTTGATGAATAAAATAATCAGCAGTTATCCAATTCTCGATGATTATCGGATTGTATCTTATTGTACCAATATTTATGCATTATATCAGGAAATGATGATGGCTGGACAGGAAGATCTTGAAGCAACAGATATTCTGCTTGTCCTAAAATCAAGAGAGAAGCGTGAAGAAAACAGAAAACTGTTTGATGAAAAGTATACCGATATTCTACTGGTATTTGACCTGGATCCACAGGATTCACGTTATAACTTGGATTCCCGGTAATACCTAACGAGAATGCGCGTCTGTTGCAAAAAAACGCCTAAATTAAGCCGTTTATCATTATAAAAGCTGGTCATTCTCATCGTTATGTGTTATGCTATACATAACGATGAGGAGGGAGATATGGCAGCAATCATATATCAAAAAGACAAACGATCCAATATTACTTATGCTTATGAATCGATATCCTATTGGGATAAAGAGAAACAACAATCACGGGCAAAACGAAAACTAGTAGGCCGCGTCGATCAGCAGACAGGTGAAATTGTCCCGACAGATGGTCGTGGTCGAAAGAAAAAAGAATCCGATGTAGTGATTAAATGCGGCCCCATTCCAACAAAAACCGTAACCCGTTCTTTTTATGGTGCAACCTATCTTTTCGATGCAATTGGCGAGAAAATTGGAATCATTGCCGATCTGAAACATTGCTTTCCAGCGCAATACAAGCAAATTCTTTCGATCGCCTATTATCTTATTCTGGAAGAAAATAATCCGCTGTTTCGTTTCGAAAAATGGAGTATCCTGCACAAACACCCCTATGGACAGATCATCACCTCCCAACGCAGCAGTGAATTGTTCGCAGCGATTACGGAAGAAAAAAAGAATGAATTTTTCAGGCTGCAGGGTAAACGCCGAAACGAAAAAGAATTCTGGGCCTACGACACCACATCAATCTCCAGTTTTTCAGAACATTTGCGACAGGTTCAGTATGGAAACAATAAAGAAAATGACCGCTTGCCACAGTTCAATCTGGCGATGGTGTTTGGAGAAAGCTCCAACCTGCCCTTCTATTATCGCAAGTTGGCCGGTAATATTCCCGACTCTAAAACCATCCGGAATTTGTTGGCCGATCTGGATGTGCTGGGGTTTTCCAAAGTAAAACTTGTCATGGATCGTGGCTTTTACAGTGAAGCGAATGTTAACAGCCTTTACAAAGACCATTTAAAGTTCCTGATTGCCGTTAAAACATCATTGACATTTGTTCGCAACGAACTGGATAAAATTTATGATGGTTTCCGCTCGTTTGATTGCTACAGCGAAAAATACGAATTATATGCTAAAACGGTTACGACGGAGTGGAATTACCAGCTGGAACGCCCATATAAAGGCGATACCATTAAGGATAAAAGGCGACTGTACATCCATTACTACTATAACATTGATAAAGCGGCTGACGACGAAAAATCTTTCGACAGAAACTTGATTGAACTCCGCCGTGAACTGGAGACAGGCAAACCGGTTGCCGAACATGAGAAGGCCTATAAAAAATATTTCACCATTAAAACAACGCCGGTACGTGGCACGAAAGCCACCATCAATGAGCAGGCAGTGGCGAAAGCCAAACGCTACTTTGGTTTCTTTTCGCTGATCAGTAACGAAACCATGGATGCCATCACAGCACTTGATATCTATCGCAATAAAGATGTTGTTGAAAAAGCTTTCGGGAATCTGAAGGAACGATTGAATATGCGACGCACCTTGGTTTCTTCTGAACAAAGCCTGGATGGCAAACTATTTGTGGAATTCATTGCTTTGATCTACCTGTCCTACATCAAGAAAAAAATGCAGGATGCCGGGCTTTTTGGAAAGTGCACGATGCAGGGGCTGTTAGACAAACTCGATGTTATTGAATGTTTTGAAGAACCAGGTCATGCTGTCAGAGTAGGCGAGATCCTGGAGAAACAAAAAGAGCTATATGCTGCGATGGATATCCGGCCGCCAGTCTCGTTATGAGTGGCCGGGAATCCAGGTTATAATAGTGATGTTTTGCTGGCATTACAGAAACATTTTTCGGATTCTTCAGATATGGGCAAATTATACCTCAACTATCCGATGGTTGAAGCCTTTTATCATCTGAAATCAATTCCAGATGACGATTATTATCATCGTATGACAGCTTTAGCTGAATTGAAAAACAAGAAGTATAAATTAAGGGTTCAGCAAGAAACGCTGGGAAGCGATTATCGAAAGTTTGCGGTATCCAGGGATCAAATGACGATTGTGATCAGACAAAATATGGCAAAAGCCCACGGGCTCCAAAGTGATGAGCGAATTGACTGGTCTCATGATGGCGTAACGCAGGAGATAGACCATCTTAAAGTATTACAGTTGCAATTGGCTTTGTTGGAAAAGGAAGAGCAGCTTCAGGTATTATCAACCTGTGGTTTTTTTATCGCCGACTATAATCCCGGTTTTCTGAAAATGACATAAGGATGGAACTTACTAACCGCTGCGGCGGTTTTTCTTTTTATTAGAAATTTTTCTGGCACACGAATTGCCACATCTTGTCTTTTTCAGAGAGTCGTGTATGATGAAAGAGATGAGAATATAATGATATTTTTAGCGAATGATACTCAAATTTTTGATATTTGTTAAAGATTTGAGGATGGTGCGTAAAAAGCATGAATTTACCTACTAAAAGTTTTGAAATCGTTACAAAATAGCGTATAATAAAAAAATACGGCTTATTGTCGAATTAAAATCATGGCTGATTAAGAGATGTTTCATCAAAAGAAGACGGCAATGAAAAACAACAGGAGCACATTGGTCGATTAAATCAGCAATTGAGAAATTTAAGATTTGAATAGCAGCAATTGTGATGGCTGATGAAAGGCTTCAGATATTCAGGTGTCGCTGTTGGTGAGCAAATAAAAAACGGATAAATTAATGATAGAGGACAGATTCTGTCCAGGCTGTTCCGATATAATTTTAATATCAAATAAATCCATGGAAAAGGGGAATGACAATGTTATTTGAGAAAAAAGATACGAATCAGAAAAAGAATCACAAGACATTGTGCCAGATCTGCCATCAGAATCCCGCCACCACGACGATGCAGGGGCCACTGGGGCCGGTTAAGGTGTGTAAAAGCTGTAAGAAAAATGTACGGATTTAAAAAAACTCAAAGGGGGTGAAACAGTAGATTGAAATCACAACATGATAAAAAGAAAACCGCCCGGATCCTCGCCATCTATGATCAGATCATCCGAGGTGAGATCGTCAACAAACAGAAGTGGGCCGAAGAACAGAAAGTCACGGACAAAACCATCCAGCGGCATCTGCAGGAAATAGAAGCTTATCTGCAAGAGATTTATCCCGAGAGTGAGGTTGCCTATGACCGTAAGCGTCAGGGCCACCGGTTGTATCGGGAAGGCAGTATGGTGTTGTCGGATCATGATATCTTTGCCGTGGCCAAGGTCTTGCTGGATGCCCGGGCTTTCAGCGAAAACGAAATGGAGGAAATCCTCGATCATCTGCTGCGTTTATCCTATAACCGCAAGGCCATTGAGGTGGCCATCGGCAATGAACGCCAGTTTTATCAGCCGGTCAAACACGGTCAGGATTTAATTGAACGGATCTGGTTTTTCAGCCAGAGTGTTCAGAAGCAGCAGGTGCTGGATGTGCAGTATCAAAAGCAGGATGGTACGGTGAAGGCCTATAAAATCAATCCCCTGGGGCTGATGTTCAATGAGTATTATTTTTATGTCATTGCCGAGATCAATGGCAAGGAGAACCCCGTTTCGCTGGTTTTCCGGCTCGACCGGTTTATCAATTATGCTTTTTGTGAGGGCGATCAGCGTTTTACGATTGACTATGGCAACCGCTTTAAAGAAGGTGAATTTCGGGAGCAGATTCAGTTTATGTATACCGGTGAACTGACGACCATTCGCTTCCGCTTTTTCGGCCCGTCTCTGGAGGCGGTTCTGGACCGATTGCCCACCGCCAAGGTAGAAAAAACCGAGGACGGCGTCACCACCTTGTCAGCCCGGGTTTACGGTGAAGGGGTCAAGAAATGGCTGCTTTCCCAGGGGGACTGGGTTGAGGTGTTAAGCCCACCGAGTTATCGAAAAGAGATGGTGGAGATGATTGAGCGGATGCGGGGGAAGTATGGGGAGGGGTGAGATAAGAGTATCAAAAAGAAACTGGTTATTGTTAATTGTCAAGGCTTGTCGCTGTTGATAAAAATTAGATTAGCTTGGAAAATTAAGTGAAGAACTAATGTAAAGATTAGCGTGTAAAACAAAAAAATAAGTAAACCAAGGAGGGTTTGTAATGTTTTTAAATCAGTTAGAAGACGTAAATAAAGAGTTGTTCTTAAAGGTGTGCATTCATGCAGCGTGGTCAAATGGGGTTTTTGTTAATGAAGAAAAAGAAATGATTTTTGCATATTGTAGAGAGATGAGTATACCAGAGGATGTCCCAGAATATGATGGAACAATTAATGATGTTCTTTCAGAACTGGCTGAAAAAGCTACCACAAAAGAAAAAAATATCATTGTGCTTGAAATCTTAGGTTTGGTAAAAGCTGATGGTGTGTATGAAGATAAAGAAAAAGAATTTATGGATGCTTTAGTTACTGGAATGAAGGTAAAAGAAGGCGTGCTTAGTAAATTAAATAGTTTATTGGACATTTATGCCACTGTTTGCAAAGAATTGTTTTTTACGCTGAGTGAATAGATTGTGAGCTGAAAGGATTTTTGAGCATATGTATCATAAATCAATTAACGAGTATCCACTTATCATTAATAATAGTGAGAATCAAGCGTTATTGCAAGCGGATGACAAATGCGATAAATACGACTACTTAGTAGCGGTTGCGTGTGGTGCGATTGGTGGAATGATCGATAGTTTTCTTGTCGGCGCTCCAGGCGATAGCAAACTGGGTACATGGACTGACGCACAGGTTGATAATGCAGTTAAGGGCTTTGCTAAAATGGTTGGCTGGAATCCAAGAGAAGAACAAAAAGGAAATGTAGCCAGTGCAATCGGGTTCTTAGAGACTAAATTTAAGATTAATTATGATCAAAGACATAGTGGCGATGTCGGTAACCTATTTAAAATGAAACCTCTTGATCATCATATGATGTCATTATCACATTCGCCGGACATTGTCGGATTATTTTTTTCAGTGCTGAATCAGTTTACCTCAACATCATCGTTTATTGCGAATGGGCAAATTATAACCATCAATACTGAAACGTTTGAATTACAGGGAAATAATTTTATATCAAAACTGTTTTGCGGTATTGCAAATTGGTTCGGTCATATCATTTCTGATATTGCTGGAAGCTCAGGTAGTAAAGGGCGTGGTACTGGTGTTGTGATGCCTTTTTATGAATTATTCCAGTTCTGCAAATTTGGAAAATTCGATGTCGGTAAGGATAAACAGGATTTAGCCACTATAGCAATTAGGGCATTTCAAGAAGGATACGATTTCAGATTTGGATTAGCATTAGCGATACCAGTAGTGATTACTGATCTATCAATCAGGTTAATCTGGTCGCTAAGAAGACGATTCCAGTATGGTAAACCTATTAAAGAATGCATACCGATATCTAAACATACGGATCTTCGTATAATGCTATTATTTGGTAACGGCACCTTATGCGTCATGGATGGGATCGATGCAGGAATTCGTTCGGGTGGTAACTATCTGGCGTTTTTCATGAGATTAAATCTGGTAGCGTGGTTCCGATTTGTAGCGCTGGTTTTAAAAGAAGTGTGTATCAGAGTTGGTATTTCAAATGCTCTGCAAATGAATATTGAAGCATATAAGAGAATAAACGAAGCACTGCTATCATACTTGCATGAGCTTGAAAAACTGGATATTGAGCTGTTCAAAAAGGAAACCGAAGCATATATCAATGTGGTGGATATTTTCTCAACAGCAAAATCTATTGAAGAATTGAATGTGATGCTTCTTGATAATTTTGAGAGGATGGGAATCAAAAAACCATGGGAAGGCAGTTTTGATGAACATATGTCAAACAAGAATGCAACTTTGGTGTTTAAATAGTGTTTAAATGTGACTATTGTGGATGCTGCTGTCGAAACCTTGGTAAATCCGAACTATACGCGGAATTAGATAGAGGGGACGGAATATGCAAGTATTTACGAGGTAATCTCTGTTCGATTTACGAAAATCGCCCGTTGCTTTGCAGGGTAGATGAATGTTATGATTTGTATTTTTGTAAAATTATGGAGCGTGATGATTATTACAGGTTGAATAAAATAGAATGCAAAAAACTCAAAAATATGGAGGAATAAAATTATGCCATTACCAATTATTTTAGGAGTGGGTGCTGCGATCGCAGGTCTAGCTGGTATCGGAGGCGGCGTTCATGGTGCAGTAAAAATGAAAGAAGCAAATGACACAATGAAAAATGCAGAAAATCGGCATGCAAGTAACATTGAAAGATTTGAAAAGAAGAGTGATACAACCAATAAAACGATGGATGCATTAGGTAAGTTAGAATTGCAGATATTGAAGGGATTTGATGATTTTTCAAATACAATTGAAAAAATTCAAAATCGACCACAATTTGAAAAGTATAATATCGATGGGGTTACCTTACCAAAATATGACAAGGAAGCATTAAAAAATGTTTCTGTAGGAGCAGGAGTGTTGCTTGGTGGTATTGGTGGTGCAGCTGTTGGCACCGCAGGTGGATTTGCTGCAGCAGGTGCTACAACATCTGCAGTAATGGCTCTTGGAACTGCTTCGACAGGTACCGCTATTGCATCGTTGAGTGGTGTAGCTGCAACTAATGCTACCTTAGCGGCAATAGGTGGTGGAGCAATTGCTGTAGGGGGAGGAGGGATGGCTCTTGGGACAACAATTCTCGGAGCAGCAACGCTTGGAGTTGGTCTTTTAGTGGGTGGTGTTGTATTTAGTGTGACTGGTTCCAAACTATCGGATAAGGCTGATGAGGCCTATAGTCAAATGAAAAAGGCGGAAGATTCGATTAATAAAATTTGCACCTATTTAATCGAACTTGAAGAAACAGCGAAAAAATATACAGCAACACTTGAATCCGTTCAAGTTAAATATTTGGAAAATTTCAACTTCATCTCATATATTGTCAATAAACTGAACAAAGTAGACTGGAATGATTTTTCAGAACAAGAGAAGAAAGCAACAGAAAATACAGTGCTGTTAGTTGGTTTATTGTATAAGATGTGTCAGGTTAGCCTAGTAATGAAAGCTACAAATGAAAATGAGATGAATAAAGTAAATAGAACTGCAGTAGATGAGTCGATTCAAAATTCTAAAAATATTCTTAAGAATATTGCTTAGCTTCGATCTAATAAATTTATTTGAGATAATTTATTTATACTTAAAGTGATTGAATTGATAAGACCGATTTTCTCTTTAATATATGTCGGTTCTGAGAAAATTTAAAAAATTCTTAAAACAACTATTCTAACCACCGTGAACCAGATCAATGATTATGCTGGCCGCTCGGTCGAGGTGGTCTATGAGGCGATCAGCCAATACGGCGAGGAAAAAATGGCTGAGGCTATAACCTATTATTGCCAGCTTGTCGATCAGCTCAATGCCCTGGCGGGAGAGCGTACCGGCAAGCCGGAATGGGGCCAGTTCACTGATTTTGATTTTTTCCGGGATCGGGTCGATGTTGTTTGTGAATTACTCGCCAATCTGGTGGTCGGCTTGATTCCTTTAGCCATCTTTTTCCTGCCTTCCATCAACCGGGATAACCGGGTTCAGGAATTTAAAGATGGCATTGATGCCAGCTACAGGCGGATGCTTGAGACCCTGAGCCATGAGGCCCAAAAGCTGGGAGTCCAGCTGCTGCAGATGCAGGCTGTTAATTGTCAAATTATAAGTGTCAAAACAGTCTTGATTTAATCAAATTATTTCGGCTAAACCCGGCTTTTTAACTATGGTATAATGATTAATCATTATGCACTTTAAGGAAGCATCAACCATGGTTCACCTGGAACACTTTTCTGAACACCCACTGGATTACATCAACGAATTCCACACCACGGAAAGAGTCCGCATTGACAGCTGCCCTCATTGTTTCACCCGCAGGCGGCTCCATCTTCATGG
>NZ_MJUY01000003.1:0-94015 GCF_002237635.1 Acetobacterium sp. MES1 | reverse complement strand
GGGCAAGCAAAAGTGGCAAAGGCCATAGAGCCTGAACGAAGTGAAGGCCAGCGTCTTGAGGCGCCGGCCGGTAACAGAGGCTTATAGCCTCAGAGCAAACCACCCGTTAGACGGGTGGTGCTGATTGATCCGATCGATTGGAACGGCAGTGGCCCCGGCGATTATGGTCGGTTTTATTGCCCATGCCGGGTTGTCGGTGCAGTCAAACGTCATGAATCTATTGCCAACGGAGGTGAGCGTACCAACCTTACCCTATGCTCAGGAGCTAACAGATGAATTTAATCAGCTAAAAAGCAACGAAAATATTGGTGATCAGCTGGCGACTGTAAGCTTGCCGGATTTAACGGCCAAGCAAACGATTGAAATCAATATGAATGAAAACAGTGGTAACGATATTCCTGAGGAGCTGGTGGCCCTGATGAAGGAGTCGGACGTCACCACCATTACCGAAAACAGCAAAACCTTTGCAGCCCGGATGTTTGCAATTATGATGCCGGACACCATTGCTGAGATTAATACCGGCATCGACAATGGAATCAATGGATTAAACACCGGGATCACCCAACTGGATGGAAGCATTGCGGCCTTATCAGCACAACAATATTCGGCTCAGGCAAATCAGGCTCAGATGGGAATAGCCATTGATGCGATGGCGGATGTAAAAAACCAGTTAACGACCATGGTAAATCAGATGACAATCATGAAGAACGCCGTGCCGGAAGCCTTTGAAAGTTCTAAGAATGATTATCTGGCAGCGATTGACAGCAAAAAAACGGAGCTTGAAAATGAGTTTCAGAAAACCCTCAATTATGGCTTCAAACAGGTGTACTGGACCGTTGCCATTGCTTCGGTGCTGGCATTGATGCTACTGGGATTTTATCAAAAAAAGTCGATGCCTGAGGAAGTTCAATGGGAATCCGTTGTTGAACTTTAAAATTTTTCAGAAAATATTTTAGAGATGAGAACAATATTTTCAACTATGGAATAATAAAGACGATTATGTTATACTTATAAAGTTAGAATCTAAGGATAAATATCAACACTTCCTGATCGCAACACACATCTGGAAGTGTTTTTAATTGCGAAAAAAAGAAATGGAGAATGAATGAGTATTTTAAATGTCGAGAATCTTTCTCATGGATTTGGCGACCGGGCGATTTTTAATCAGGTCTCGTTCCGGTTGTTAAAGGGAGAGCACATCGGTTTGATTGGGCCAAACGGCGAAGGCAAGTCAACCTTCATGAATATTGTTACGAATCGGCTGATGCCGGATGAGGGCAAGGTGGAATGGGCCAAAAATGTCCGGATTGGATACCTCGATCAACATGCCGTGTTACAGCCTGGGATGACCGTTCGGGATGTGTTGACCTCAGCCTTTGATTTTCTGCTGGAGATTGAAAGCCGGATCGGTTTGCTTTATGAAAAAATGGCGGAAGACAGCCCCGAAGAAGTGGAAAAAAGTCTGGAAGAGGTGGGCGATCTTCAGGACTTACTGGAATTTCATGACTTTTATCTGGTTGATTCCAAGGTGGAAGAAGTGGGAAATGCTCTGGGTCTTAACGATATTGGCATGGACAAGGATATCACTGAGCTCAGTGGCGGTCAGCGTACTAAGGTACTGTTAGGTAAGCTGTTGCTGGAAAAACCGGATATTCTGTTATTGGATGAGCCGACAAATTACCTCGATGAACAGCACATTGAATGGTTAAAGCGTTATCTTAATGAGTATGAAAATGCCTTTATTCTGATTTCTCACGATCTGCCCTTCGTTGATTCAGTTATTAATCTGATTTATCATATGGATAATCAGAAGCTGACCCGCTATGTAGGAAATTATGCCAAATTCCAGGAAGTACTGGAAGCAAAAAAAGCCCAGGAACAGGCCGCTTACAATAAACAGCAAAATGAAATTGCTGAGCTTAAAGATTTTGTCGCTCGAAACAAAGCCCGGGTGGCCACCCGGAACATGGCCATGTCACGTCAGAAAAAACTGGATAAGATGGATATCATTGAGCTGGCCTCGGAAAAGCCAAAACCCCGCTTCCATTTTAAAGAAGCCGGAGCTACTGGCCGCCGGGTGTTTGAAACTGAAGATCTGGTTATCGGTTATGATGAACCACTGTCCAAGCCTCTGAATCTGGTGATGGAGCGGAAACAGAAAATCGTCTTAAAGGGTACTAACGGCATCGGTAAAACGACGCTGTTAAAAAGCATTCTGGGCTTGATTCCTCCAGTTGCCGGAACCGTTGAACAGGGTGAAAAACTGAAAATTGGCTATTTTGAACAGGAAATGGATCAGGACATCCGCACCAGCTGCATTGAAGAGGTCTGGAACGAGTTTCCGTCGCTGAATCAGAACGAAGTGCGTTCAGCCCTGGCCCAATGTGGTCTGACCCGTAAGCATATCGAAAGCATGGTCAAGGTCTTAAGTGGTGGCGAACAGGCCAAGGTTCGCCTCTGTAAACTGATTAACCGGGAAACCAATATCCTGGTATTGGATGAGCCCACCAATCATCTTGATGCCGATGCCAAGGCCGAGTTGCAGCGGGCACTAGCAGCTTATAACGGCGGGATTCTGATGGTTTGTCATGAACCGGAATTCTATCAGAGCTTTGTCAATGAAGTCTGGGATTGTTCCCAGTGGACCACCAAAACAATTTAATTTAAAAGAAAATTAATTTTTTAAATCTCTGTGTAATAAGATTGACAATAGCCGAATGGTCATTTACTATTAAAACAGTCTGGAGGAGGTGGCACTTGCGAAAAAGAGATGATGAAAAAGAGAAAAGCATTAAGGAGGCGGTCGTAAAACTCACGTTAGAGGAGGGGTTTCATGGGACGTCGATTTCGAAAATTGCCAAGGCAGCCGGAGTTTCACCAGCGACGGTCTATACTTATTTTGACAGCAAGGAAATAATGCTTCAGGTGATTTACCGGGAATATGCCGAAGAAATCTGTCGCTTTGTCTTAAGTCGGGTTCATTATGGAATGAGCAATCATCAACTCATTGAAGGACTAATTGGAAGCTATTATGCCTATATTGAGGCCAATCAGGAAATTTTCAGTTTTGTTGACCAGTTTTCCAATTCACCATCATTAGTGGGGAGTTGTTCAGAAATCGATGGTTACACAAAAATTAAGCAGTTGGTTGCCGACTTGAAGCATCGGGAAATTATAAAAGATTATCACCATGAAAATATTTTGGCGATGATTGTCCAGCCAGTCAAGGCGATTGCAGCAAATAATAATATAACCAGAACGGAACGATCCGAACTGTTACAGGAAATGATCGAAATGATCAAGAGTACCTTATTAGTAAACGAAAAATAAAAAAGAAGCGTGATTGTTAACAATACTACAATAACAATTGCGCTATTTCTTAAAAATTAATTAAATGATCAATCATTTAAAAATAAAGAAAGCAGGTCAAACGAAAGTGAAGTTTCAGGGAAATACGAAAAATGATCGCATCAGTTCAATCGTCAAAAGGTCGTTGCTGATGATCCGATTAATGGAGGCTGAACGTTGAAATATCTTAAAAAGCAAGGCATATTTTTGATTGTTTTTACGATTATTGCTGGATTAATTGTCTTTAGCACCATGAAAAATGAACCCCAAAGCATGAGTTATTCAAAGCTGTTGACAGAAATTCAAGCGGGAAATGTCAGCAGTATTGTATTAGAAGGGGAGATGGCTAAAGTTCAGCTCAATGCAGCTGTGGATGAAAACAGCGGCACCACTGCGTATGAGGTCGTTGTTCCACCGGACATCACTTCAGCTTCCGAACGATTTACCCAGGCATTGGATGCACAACTGATCCAGTCATTTAGTATTTCAAAGCCAATGGAAATTCCCTGGTGGTTTTCAGCCGTGACAACCATTGGCTTGGTGCTCCTGATGGTAATCTGGTTCGGGGTAAATCAGCGGCAGCAAGGTGGCATGGGTGGCAATCGGGTGACGGCAATGGGCAAGAGTCGGGCTAAATTGCTGGAGGATGATCATAAAAACGTCAATTTTACCTGTGTTGCTGGCGCTGATGAGGTCAAGGAAGAACTGGAAGAAATTGTTGAATTTCTTAAGGCTCCGGAACGATTTGTCGATCTGGGGGCCAGAATTCCTAAAGGTGTTCTGCTAATCGGACCGCCGGGTACCGGTAAAACGCTTTTGGCAAAAGCCATATCTGGTGAAGCCAAGGTACCATTTTTTAGTATTAGTGGATCAGACTTTGTCGAAATTTATGTCGGCGTTGGGGCATCCCGGGTTCGTGATTTGTTTGCACAGGCAAAAAAACATGCACCCTGTATTGTCTTCATAGACGAAATTGATGCAGTTGGCAGGCAGCGTGGGGCTAACGTCGGTGGCGGAAATGATGAGCGTGAGCAGACCTTAAATCAGTTGCTGGTCGAAATGGATGGTTTTGGCATCAACGAAGGGGTGATTATCCTGGCGGCTACCAACCGACCGGATGTACTTGATCCGGCGCTTTTGCGACCCGGCCGATTTGATCGGCGGGTAACAGTTGGCTTACCGGATATTAACGGCAGAGAACAGATTCTCAATGTCCATGCTAAAGGTAAACCGCTGGCAGAAGATGTGAAGTTGGGTGAAGTGGCCAGACTGACTCCGGGCTTTACCGGTGCTGATCTGGAAAACCTGCTCAATGAAGCGGCCTTGTTAACTGCCAGAGGTCACCAAAAAAAGATTGGCAATGAGGCCATTAAGGAAGCGGCTTTCAAGGTGATGATGGGGCCGGAAAAGAAAAGCCATGTGATGAGTGACCGTGACAAAAAAGTAACGGCTTATCACGAGGCAGGGCATGCCATTGCCATCAAGCTGGTTTCTTCAAGTCGAAATGTTGATCGGGTTACAATTATTCCATCGGGAATGGCTGGTGGCTATACCGCCAGCAGACCAACGGAAGATCAGAGCTATCACACCAAGTCGCAACTGCTCGAGGAAATTATCATCGCTTTAGGTGGTCGTGCTGCGGAAGAAATTGTTCTGAATGAGATCAGCACCGGTGCGTCTAATGATTTGAAACGGGTGAATCAGATTGCGCGGAATATGATAACCAAATATGGGATGAGTGAAAAGCTGACCAATATGATTTTTGAAAATGATGGGGCCTATGATGGCCAGGATTATGGCTTCAAAAATTGCAGCAATGAGATAGCCAGCATTATTGACACTGAAGTCAAAGAGATTATTGATCACGCTTATCAGCGAACCCTGATGCTGCTTAATGAAAATATTACCAAGCTAAACCGGCTGGGTGAAGTGCTTCTTGAGAAAGAAAAAGTTGATGGTCCGGAATTTGAGTCGATTTTCCAGGCGGCCTAGATAAAATTATGCGTCGAAAGACCTTGTCTGACAGTTGTGTCCGGCAGGGTCTTGTTATTTTTGCAGTAATTTAAGCCAAAACAGCTCATTAAGACGGTTTAGCGTTATGCCGAAAAAATTAAATTTTACTTATCCCACAACTTAAAACCCCAGTTATAATCTGAAGCGTGATTATAACTGGGGTAAATTTTTTTAAACAAACCAGGCCAGATTCATAAACTACGCTTTAATAGCCCACCGCAATTTTGCTGAACGGGCGCGGCTATTGGTATTGCACTCTACAGCAGATGGTCGAATTGGACCGGGAGCGACTTCACGATAGATCCCTTCACGAAAAAGACGTTGAAAGGATTTTTTAACGAGGCGATCTTCGCCGGAATGAAAAGCAAGAATGGCCACCCGTCCACCTGGTACCAGCACCGAAGGAAGTTTTTCTAAAAATTCATATAATACTTCATATTCATCATTAACATCAATCCGTAAGGCTTGAAAGCAGCGTTGACAGGACTTTTTTATGGCATCTTTGCTGTTACTACCGGGAATGAACTTCACGGCATCTTTGATAATTTCCTGGAGTTGAGTTGTTGTTCTGATGTCGATGCCTTTGTTCCGTTGGGAAATAACAGCTTGTGCGATTGCTGCGGCATTGGGTTCGTCAGCGTTTTCAATAAACATACCTTCCAGTTCATATTCAGAAATGGTTTTTAGTCGATCGGCGGCAGAAATACCTTTTTCAGGATTCAGGCGTAGATCCAGCGGCCCTTCGAACTTAAATGAAAAGCCTCGTTCCGGATTGTCAATTTGCATCGATGAAACCCCTAAATCGGCCAAAACAAAATCCATGGGCCCCGATTCTAAAGCAATTTGATCAATACCGGAGAAATTCATTTGCCGGACGGTTAGAAGCTCGGAACCGTAACCCAGGTCTTCCAGACGCTTTTGGGTGCGGGGCAATTCAATGGGATCCACATCCAGGGCATATAAATGTCCCTTACCACCTAAACATCTAAGCATTGCCTGGGTATGACCGCCAAAACCAAGGGTTGCATCCAATCCCGTTTGACCGGGAGTAATTTGTAGGAAATCCAATATTTCATCAACACAAATGGAGCGATGCATTCCAGCCGGGGTGCTGCCCTTTTGCATTACTTTTTCGATTGTATCTGCGTATTTCTCGGGCTGCAGCTCTTTATACTTATCTCTATATGCTTTTGGGTGTGTACCTTTATAGCGCGGTCGTCGCTGATGTTTCGGTTCTTGACTATCCATGGAGTACTCCTAAAATCATTAATTTAAAAACTTTGATCGTGTAAACGGTGGCTCCAACGAATATACGTTTTCTTCATCGTCGGGAGTCTGAGGGATTTCTGGTCGGATATGATACAGTTTCCGAATCAGGTCGTTATAAACCCATTCCAGATTATCCAGAGCTTCCAACAGGGTTAGCGTATCGGCGATGATCTCCGTTGCCTCGCAATATTCCGGGACTTTTGAAAGTTGATCATATTCTTTTTTACTGATGCCGCCACTTACTTTAATTGTTTGAGATTCAGCTTTTTGGGCGGCATACATTTTAATTCCTTTTGCAAAGCTCTCTTGAGAAAGACCGTCGAGGTCTTTACAGAGTTTACGGATTTTTTCTAGCATTTGTTCTGGGATCATAAGGCGCCTCGTTTCGTTTTTTTAATGATACCCATCTTTACAGTAAACGTCAAGGATAAAACGTTGTGATTTTGGCGCAGATCCGAGCAAAGTTGATTTATTTGGGTAGGAATGATCATATGGCTATTAAACTGATAGTTAACAGCTATCGATCGGCAACGTTTACACACAATTAAAATAAATATATCTTAAACATGTAAATATTTACATGATTTTATTGACATCAGCAAAAGATCATGTTAAAATTTTATCAAATTGACCGCTTATTGTTGACGGAACCAACGAAAAATTAAAGGAGAACTGACAATGCAACGAAAATATCCAAATCTTTGTAAACCAATTAAAATTGGTAATGTAACTTTCAGAAACAGAATGTTTGGCGCACCCATGGGAGGCACTGATATAACTGCCGATTGTACCATTGGACCTAAATCAAAAGCTTTTTATGAACTGCGGGCTAAAGGTGGTGCTGCCACCGTCACAGTCAGCGAATGCGTGGTACATCCTGAAACCGAAGGATCCCATATGTATCATCTTGATCTGCAAACGGTTGATTCACTGGCCAGCTTTACTTATACAGCTGACGCAATCCGCCGTCATGGGGCCATTCCCAGTGTCGAATTATCTCATTCTGGACAGTACGCTGGCACCTATCTGACTGACAAGGATAAAAAAGGCGGTATGGCCCAATGGGGACCCAGCGCTGGAACCCGTCCGGATGGGAAACCGGTTAAAGAACTGACCCAGGAACTGATTGATGATATTGTTGCCGCTTACGGACGGGTGGCCGGATTGGCTAAACGGGCCGGATTTGAAATGATCATGGTTCACGGTGGTCACGGCTGGTTACTGAACCAGTTTCTGTCACCATTTTTCAATCATCGTACCGATAAATATGGCGGCCCGCTGGAAAACCGGGCCCGTTTGGCTCTCGAAGTGCTGGACAGTGTCCGTGCAGCAGTTGGGCCCGGTTTCCCGATCGAATTCCGTATGAGTGGCTCAGAATTCTTTGAAGGTGGCTACACCCTGGAAGATGGGGTGGAAATTGCCAAGATGGTCGAATCAAAGGTTGATTTACTGCACATAACCGCTGGCACCTATCAAACCGGCTTTGGCCTGACCCATCCATCCATGTTCGAGCCACATGGCCGAAATGTTTATCTGGCGGCTGAAATCAAGAAACATGTCTCGGTTCCGGTAGCAACCCTGGGAGGACTGAATGACCCTGCAATGATGGAAGAAATTATTGCCTCTGGTCAGGCTGATATCGTTGAAATGGCTCGGGCACTGCTGGCAGATCCCTTCCTGCCAAGAAAAGTTATGAGCAATCAGGATGCTGATATTATTAAATGTCTCCGATGCTTCACCTGTATGGCGGAACGGGCCGTGACATCAACTCGACGTTGTACGGTTAATCCTCTAATTGGTCGGGAAATGGATGGGACTGAAATTATTCCCACCGCCAATCCGGTAAAAGTATTGGTCGCCGGTGGTGGACCAGCCGGACTGGAAGCAGCGCTAACGGCAGCTAAACGTGGCCACCAGGTTATTCTTTGCGAGAAAGGCGATGCCTTGGGTGGAATCCTCAAAGGCGAACAGGCGATCCCATTCAAATATGAAATGTACGAACTGGGTGTTACCCTGGAAAAATTGGCCAGAGACGCTGGCGTTGAAATTCGTTTAAACACGCCGGTAAGCAAAGACTATGTCGATCAGCAAAATGTTGATGCTCTGATAGTCGCTGTGGGTTCGGAACCGATCGTGCCAGCTATTCCCGGTCTGGATGGCGATAATGTGATTATCGTTAACGACTACTATAAGAAAAAAGATCAGGTTGGCGAGTCCGTGGTTGTTTTAGGTGGTGGTCTGGCTGGTTGTGAAGCGGCGATCCATTTTGCCCGGGAAGGTAAACCGGTTCATCTGGTGGAAATGCGTTCAGAACTGGCACCGGATGCTAATCTTCGTCATCGTCCGCTGATGATGAACGAAATCGAAAAATGCGGCATTACCGTTCATACCGAATTAAAAGGGCTAAAAGTTACTGATCAGGGTGTTGTCTGTGAAGATCTTGCTGGTAAGGAAGTACTGGTTCCCGGAACAACCGTGATCTGTGCGCTGGGCCAAAAACCGCTCCGCAATCTTGCCGAAAGCCTGGTTGACTGTGCCCCCTATGTTATTGAAATTGGTGATTGCGTTAAGGCCTCCACCATCACAACGGCTATTTATCAGGGATACCACGCTGCTTTGGATATCTAAGCTGGATTGGCATCGAAAAACTAAAAAAGATACCAAATTCAAATAAAAAGAAGTTGAGACTGCTTTTAAAAAAACCGCCATTTGGCGGTTTTTTACATTTCGCGTACTTTGTTTTACACTGATGAAATTTGCACTTAAATATGGTATGATCATTTTAGCGACAGTTTAATAAAATTATTTTAACAGAAAGGAACTCGTGTCAGCAGTTTAAATCTTTACTGATTAGCTGATGCGATGTGAAAATGATGGTTACTTACATTCACGAAACCGAACTGCATAAGGGCATTGAGGCGGCAATGAAGGCTTTAAATCAAGCTGATGTCGTCATTGGGAAGAATCAGGATCGGGAAGACAGTTTAAAAGAAATTCACCTACTGATGGATATCGACAGCGTCCAGGATATAAAAATTACCATGGCGATGCCAACTGGGCTGGAAACCCTGGTGGACTACGTCCTGGAAATAGTTGAAGGCACCAAAGATTTTGAAAAGGACATGTATGGTTATACCTATCATGATCTGTTTTCCCAAAACATTGACTTTGTGATCAATAAACTAAAAGAAGATCCGGGAACCAGACAGGCGACGCTGCATGTCGCCAACCAGGAGGCCGCCAGACTCAATCATCCGCCCTGTCTGCAGCTGATTCATTATACTGTTAAGGACGGCAAATTAAATACCGATGTGGTATTTAGAAGTAATGATGGGGTTAAGGCCGTCGCTATGAATATTTTTGCTCTGATTGAACTCTCAAGAATGATTGCCCGAGAAGCCGGGATCAACGAACTGGGTTCCTATACCCATCATGCCTTGAGTTTTCATGCCTACAGCCGGGATTGGAAAGCCCTGGAAGGTTACTGTAAATCTTTTGATGACCGTGATTGTACCATCGATTATGAAGATTATCTGGAAGCCTATGACGACTATGCGGACGAATGCCGAGAAAAAAGTATTGAACTGAAAGTAGCTCAGGCGAAAAAGAATCATTAGTACAGTTGAAAAATATATTAAAGCAAAAGCTCTTAATGAGTCGATGACTCGTTAAGAGCTTTAAATAATTAAAAGGAGTTGGGTTTATTCAACGCCGGTATTTTGATAGCTCGCATTGAACGCCGTTGGTCGTCACGGCCAGAAGCAATTCCAGAAATTGTTCCGTTGGCAGGTCTTTGTCATTGGCATACCATTTGGCAATCATACTGAGCATGGCCGCACTCTGGTATTCCATTAAATAGCTTACCTCCAGCAGTTCATGTGGGGATAGTTTTTTGTACATTGACAGCACTGTCGGAGTGAGTTTCTTTAAGACTTTTTGCCTGAAGTGGGGATCGCCGTTTTCTCCCAGTAAAACCGGAAGATAGGTTTTGTTTTTTTCAAAAAATTCAAGAATTGATTTCAGAATGGCTTTTTTACGATGATCACGAAATAGATTGCCATAAAAAAGGTTCTTAATCACAATGCTTCTAAAATCCTCAACCGTAATGGTCTGTTCTTCAATTTCTTCTAAAATTTCATAGACATCGTTAAAATACACATAAAAAGTTGAGCGATTGTAGCCCGCAATTTCACAAATTTCCTTGACAGTAATCTTTTCAATGTTCTTTTGGCAATATAACAGCCAAAAGGAATCGATCAGGTTCTGGCGGGTCACTGTAGCAGTTGCTGATAAAGTCGTATTCATATTGGTTACCTCATTGTCGTAATCAGTCTTCCTGATTATATCCGAAGCCACTGGGATTAACAAGAAAATCCAACAGGTTACGGAACTCTGTTGGTTGAAATAAACAGGAATCGGGATTAAAATGAGAATTATCAAATACAATAAAGAGGGAATTAAAAATGGAAATAATCGTCTGTGAAGTGAGTAAATCATTTAAACAACAGCAGGTTCTCAATCAGATCAGTTTGACAATTGAGGCGGGCCGGATCTTCTGTCTGCTGGGTGCATCCGGTTCAGGCAAGACCACCTTGTTACGCATCATGATGGGGGCTATCCCCGCTGATGGCGGGAGCGTAACAATCGGCGGCATTGCCGTACCAAATCGCCAACTGTTGGCGCTGATCGGCTATATGCCGCAAAATGAAGCATTATATGAAGAGTTGTCAGTCTGGGAAAATCTGAAATTTTTTTCGAGTTTGCAACGGCTAAACTGGAAAACATTTGCTGCCGAAGCCGAAGTACTGCTCCAGATTGTTGATATGGCAGCGTGTAAAAATAAGTTGGTGCGTGACTGCTCCGGCGGGATGAAAAAAAGAATCTCATTGGCAGTAGCGCTGATTCATAAACCCAAGCTCCTGTTACTGGATGAACCAACAGTGGGAGTTGACCCGGTGCTGCGGCGTAAAATATGGCTTTATCTCAAGCAGCTGCGAAATCAGGGCACGACCATTTTGGTGACCACCCATGTCATGGATGAGGTTTCTCAATGTGACGATGCCGCTTTGCTTCGTAATGGTCATATCATTGCGAAGGATACCGTTAAGAATTTGATCGATCAGACTCCCGATGGTAATATTGAAGAATTATTTTTTATGGATAAGCATCCTGAAAAGGAGGTCATATCATGTTAAGCATTATTAAACGGATCCTTGGTCAGATGAAAAATGATAAGCGATCATTGGGACTACTCTTATTTGCACCACTGCTGATTCTAACCCTGCTATTTTTTATTCTCGGAGATTCAAATTATATACCGCAAATTGCTGTATACGATATGAATGAAAAATTTGTTGCTGAGCTTGAGAACCATGCCACAGTTATTTTAGAAACCGAAAAACCAGAGGCTGCAGATTATCTGGAGGCCAATGATGTCGATGCGTTGATCTGGGCTGACAGTGCGGGGACACACATTGAATTGCTGGAGAAAAATTCCAAATCCGTTGCTGCTCTGGAAGCCATTCAGGATACCACTCAAGCCTTGCAACCAACGCAAAATGAGTTGATTGTTGACTATGTATATGAAACAGCTGGGGATAATCAACTGGATTCGCTTTCCTATGTTTTTTTGGGCGTGATTTCATTTTTCTTTGTCTTTATTCTTTCGGGAATGTCATTTGTCCGGGAGCGGTTTGGGCAGACTTTGGAGCGGATGCTGATGACTCCGATCAGACGAGTCGATGTCATTGGGGGCTATACCCTGGGGTATGGTTTGCTGGCTGCAGTTCAAAGTGTGGTGATTATCCTGTACGCAGTGTATGTGCTGCAGCTTCAGGTGGAAGGATCGGTGGCGCTATGTACCTTTGTTATGATCCTAATGGCTTTTTCGGCAGTTTCGGTGGGGGCGTTGGTATCGATTTTTGCCAACAATGAATTACAATTGGTTCAATTTATTCCGGTAATCATCATTCCGCAGATCTTTTTCTCAGGGCTGATCCCGATTGACACCATTCCCTTTGGGCTGGGAAACCTGTGTTACCTGACGCCAATTTACTATGGTTGCACGGCCCTGGAAATGATTATGATTCAGGGTAAGGGGGTTGTCGAGATATGGCCCTGGTTAGCGGGCTCAGTCGTTTTTATTGGGGTGCTTTTTTTAGCAAATGTGACTGCGCTAAAGAAATATCGCCGACTCTAAATTGGTGACAAGCGTATCAAAGCTGAGTTTGATACGCTTTTTTTAATGGGAGAGTTCGATTTAGTTCACAACCATCCTGATTTTATGATATCATTCACGTGTAATAGTTTTAAATAGCATTATATAACAACCCAAAATAAAATCAGAAAGAAGAATAGTATGTTAAATCAGGAATACATTGAAGCACAAACGATTATGAATCAGGCCAAAAAAGAGCTGGAATCCATTTTTGACCAGGCTAAACCACAAACACCAGAAGACCAGGAAGCGCATCACAGTTTATTAAAGCTGATTGATCAATTAAAAAGCATGGATGCGTACTATAATCATTTAAAAACAGCAAAAATCGAAGCCTTGTCTCCAAATGAAAAACTGTTTGTCAATCTGATCAAGAAAAACAAAGAAAACTTAAAATAAGATTGGAAGTGAGATCAGCATGAAAGTTATTGCAATTATGGGAAGTCCCCACAAAGGGAAGGGTTTTGAGATTGTGCGGAAGATTGAGGCTGAGCTCTCTCGTTTGGATTCGGTTGAATTTTCATATGTTTTTTTAAAGGACGCAGATTTAAAACTCTGTCGGGGTTGTTTTGCCTGCATTGGCAAAGGGGAGCAGCTATGTCCCCTTAAGGATGATAAAAACAGCATTGAAGCAGAAATATTAAGTGCCGACGGTGTCATTCTCAGTACCCCGGGTTATGCCATGAATGTCAGTGCGCTGATGAAAAATTTTATTGATCGTTTTGCCCACAGTTTGCATCGACCGAAGTTTTTTAATCAATCCCTGATGCTGGTTGCAAATGGCGGCTCTGGTTTGTCCAAGGTTAATGCATCCATGGGGATGACCTTGGGCGGCAGCAACAAGGTTTGCGAATTAAAAATCACCACCACCCCATGGGAAACCACAAAATCTTATGAGGAGCGGGTACAAAACGATATTGAAAAAGCTGCTGATCGTCTCTATCGATCGATGAAGAATAAAAAGCTTGCTTCACCATCGCTGGGGAACCTGATCTGGTTCCGGATGTTTAAAAAAATGGCCAGTCTTTCTGAGCAGAACCTGCCAGCAGATTACGAATATTATCGAACAAAAACCAATTATTTTTATCCAACTCGAGTGAATCCCATGAAAAACGGTGTGGCAGGGATTATCGCCAATATGGGGGTGGCCACCATGAAAAAGCAGGTCGAATTTAAATAGACATAAAACCCCAGAAAACTGGGGTTTTATTGATTTTAGGGGATTTATAAACCATTAACACAATTTATCGGGGCAGCATCGTTTGAAACAGCTAGAATATTCGCCCAGACCGTTTTATGCATTTTTTCAAAAGCCGGTTTAGTGGTTCCGCCAATATGTGGGCTAAATAGCAGTTTATAATGACAGCTTTCCGGCAGATTAAGCAGTGGGTTATCCAACATTACCGGTTCCGGGTACAGGGTATCAAGACCAGCCCCGGCGATCTGCCCAGCTGCTAATGCAGCAACCAGATCTTCTTGAACGACCAGCTCGCCCCGGGCTGTGTTGATAAGTAGGGTGGTCGGTTTCATCAGAGACAGCAGGTCTGCATTGATCAGACCAGTGGTTTCTGGAGTTACCGGCAAATGGAGACTGATAATATCGCACTGCTTGCAGAGTTCTTCCAGCGGCAGATAGCAAAGGCCTAATTCGTTCTCAACCGTGCTTTTTCGGGAACGATTGAAATAACTGAGCTGCGCACCAAATGGCTGTAACCGTTTGGCTGTTTCAAGGGCAATGGAACCCATACCGACCAGTCCCACATGACAGGAACCCAGTTCCGGAATACCATCGAGAATAAACGAACCTTTGGCCTGGATCTGCTGACCACTACGTACCAGCTGATCGCCTTCTAGAAGCCTTCGCTGCAGGCCTAATATTAGTAGAATCGTTTGCTCTGCCACCGCAGCAGAGTTGGCGGCGGTATTGTTACAGACATAGATACTTTTTTCTTTAGCGGCCAGGATGTCGATTTTATTATATCCCACACCTTCGGAATGGATAAGTTTGAGATTCGGCATGTTATCGATCAGGGTTTTGCTGACTTCCCGGACAGCATCCGCAAAAATAAAATCAGCATCACTGGCAACGTTTAGTATTGCATCATCGGTATTCAGGCTTTCACCGAAAACGAATTCCCAGTCTTTGGGGAGGACAGATAAATCAGAAAATTTTTCGACACGCTTTGTTGATGTCAGGATCAGAATCTTGGTCACAGGGATACCTCCGTTGGATAAATTATCTTCATTATATAATGACAGCGATTTAAGTACAACCAAGTTTGTTTAGATATATTTAAATTTTATGGCTTTCATTTGATTGTCAAAGTAGAAATCACCAGCAGCAGCAACTATTTCTGTCCAATCCAGATACTGGCTGTTTTGCTGAACCCAGGCATTCATTGTAGAAAGTGGAATCTGTTCAAAATCCTGCTGGGTGGCAACTAAAAATCCAGCTGATTGTAAGAAGTCATCAAGGCAGGAGAAAACGGTGTGTGTTTTCATAAATGCAGGCGTAAAATAATTTCTGATCAAATCAAGATCATCTTGAATACCAATCACCGAACCGTCATCATTAAGAAGATTTGAATGGCCAAATTGAGTTTCAAGGGTTTTCATATACGACCTCCTGGAATTTTAGTATGGTTGAATATTATCTTAATAGCTCTATCTTATATTGTTTTAACCAATGTGACAAGAAAAATTCCAATAATTAAAAAGATCACCGATCACGACAACGATTTCCCCTAAATGCGGCAGAAAAAATTTTGTATGATAGGGTGGTGAACCGCAAACGTCCCTGAAAAGTTGCTACCTAGATTGAAATCAAAAAGCCTTCCATTGACGTTTAAACGTCGATTGGAAGGCTTTTTGATGGATGTAATTAACTAGCTTTCAAGAGCAACTTTGCCCAGACTGGTAAAGGTATCGGCCTTCGTGATGGTGGTACCAGTCATCGTGTAGTGACCGGCATTATCGTAAGCATAAATATGGACATTGTAGTCACCAAGTTCAGTGTTGTGATCACTGTATGGAATAAAACAGCTGGCCACATTGCCGTCAACAGTTCCTTCATGCCAGATTAAATCATCCTGTCCGTTGTTTTCGGTCCAGACAGGAAAGTAGACCGATCCGATTCCGCTAAGGTCATCTGAAACCAGCGCAGTGACCTTGATTCCTTCATCCTGATAGTCAGTAACCAGTACATCTGACAAGGATGGGGGGGTTACGTCTGATGCGGCATCAATATAATCACCGATGTAGATATAACCCTGAAAGCCGCCGACCGAGGTGGCATCTTCAGCTCCAATTGTATAGGTGTAATTTTGAAAGTAGATGCCACTATAGGTGGATTCTGAGAGCGTAACCGTATCACCATTGATCGCCTCAACGATTGCCACATGTCCATCTGAACTGCCACCCCAACAGATTACAGCGCCAAGTTTTGGTGTGGAACCTGAGGGATAATAACCAGTGTTTTGATTATAAGCCCACCAGGAATTTGCATTGCCCATTGCTAAATTTGGCGTGGTTCCTAAAATTTCGTACGCTCGGCCAAAGGCATAGGCGGTACAGTTAGGTAGTCCATATCCACCTTGGGAATATGGATTGCTGGCAAAGAAATAGGTGTTATCAGCACCTGGTGCAGTAGTTCTGGCTGTGAATAAGCTGGGCAGAGCTGCCGAGGTTTCAGTTGTTTCCACAGCCTGAGCGATTTCTGTTAAATCGAGCTCGGCTTCTTCAGCCATTACAGTTCCTGGTAATAGGCCCAGGCATAATGCCAAGGCAAGACTTACGCAAGTATTTTTTATTGAGTTTTTTTTCATTTGACCTCCAATGTCAAAACATGATGGTGTCACGGTGTTGTGTGTGACTGAAATGCATCATTGATAGTTGCAAATTATTTACAAATTGGCAAAGCGTATAATACATGATGGTTTGATATTTAGCAAGGGTCTGATAAAAACCATTTAAGAAATCTTTGGAGTCAGCTCAGATAAATAAAAGTAAGACGAGAATAAATGGCTTTAAATACAGGGATTTTCATGACAATGAGCAGTTCGAAGTAAATTGACATTGAAATTAACTGCAAATACGATTAATTTTAATTTAAGTTAAAATGAAATAGCTTCCTAAAAAGTAAAATTAAGGTCTGAGAATGAGTCGTGATTGCGTTTTCTTTTTTATGCAAATGCCATTTTTTTCCGGGCCAACAGAAATAAAAAACGATAGTTTTCAGAAAAGTTGCCGCTTAGATAGCCTAAAATGGGGTGAAGAAGCATCTCCGGCAATAAAGTAAAACAAATGGGTTGACTACGTTTAGAAGCCCAAAAGTAAGTAGATGTGAATATGAAATTTACATAGCGCCTTTTGATTCAATAAAAATTTCTTGATAATGCGAATTCAGCAGCTTAATTCAATAGAAACAGCATATCACGTATCTGCCTATTTAGAAAATTCTGGCCGCTCTGATAAAAGATTCAAAATAACAGGGAGGGAGAGTTTTAATTCGAAACCGAGATAAGGTCTTCCCGCGGGATTAAATAAAGTGTATAATAGTTAAGTTATAGATGGAACATTAAAGATTCACATATAAGCCTAAATAGTTGCAAAATGGAAGGATATGAATGGAAAAATTAACATCACCACGGGTCATCGAAGCACTGTTAAAAAAGTATGATCTTCACTTCAATAAACGATTTGGACAGAATTTTTTAATTGATGAGAATATTGTTCAAAAAATTGTTAAAGCCGGAGACGTGAGCGAAAGGGACTTGGTGCTGGAAATCGGACCGGGGATTGGCACCATGACGCAGGCTCTCAGTGATCATGCTGGCAAGGTTATTTCAGTAGAAATCGATAAAAAACTGATACCGGTTCTTCATGAAACCCTGAATGACTGTGACAATGTTGAGATTGTCCAGGGTGACATCTTAAAAACCAACGTCCGGGAGATTCTGGGAGATCAACTTGTCACAATGCCGCTTAAGATTGTGGCAAACTTACCCTATTATATTACTACCCCCATCATTATGGGGTTTCTGGAATCGGATCTGCCGATTGAAAGCATGACTTTCTTAATTCAAAAAGAGGTGGGCGAGCGTCTATGTGGCGTTCCAGGGACCAAAGCTTACGGATCACTGAGTATCGTGGCACAATTTTATGCGGATATTTCGATTGATTTCGAAGTGCCAGCGCATGTATTTATTCCCAAGCCTAAGGTTGACTCGATTGTAGTCACCCTAAAAAAACTGACGGTGCCCAAAATAGCACTGGAAAACAAGGAATTGTTTTTGTCAGTTGTGAAAGCCAGTTTTCTAAATCGACGAAAAACGCTGATCAATGGGCTGACCATGAACACCCCATTTGATAAAGCGGTTTTAATGGAGGTTCTGGAGGTGTGTAATATTGCACCGGGAATCCGCGGAGAAACCCTCACCGGATCAGATTTTGGCCGAATCGCCAATGAATTGAACAGCCGGATCAGCCAATCAGTTGAATCCGAAGCAATGAACGAATAAGGTTTTTAAGGAGAAAAAAATGATTGAATTAAAGGACGTAACCCTTAAATATTCAAGCACGAAAGGTATTTTCAACTTAAATTTTAGCGTTGAAAAAGGCCAGGTTTTCGGATACGTTGGACCAAACGATGCCGGGAAAACGACCACCATTCGGATGCTGATGGGACTGATCAGGGCTGGACGTGGTAGCGCCACCATCGATGGATTAAATTGCTTTTCCAGAGCATCTGCGATTCAAAAAAATACCGGATATGTGCCCGAAGATGTCGCTCTTTTTGAAAACATGCGGGTCAAAGAGTATTTGAACTTCGTTACTCAAATGCGGGGGATTTTTGGTCAGAAGAATACCAGACTCAGAGATATGCTGATTGAACGCTTTGAGGTTGAAACCCGGGGAAAAATCGAAAATATGTCAAGTGGCATGAAAAAAAGACTGACCATTGTCACAGCTTTGATGCATGATCCCCAAACGCTGGTATTGGACGAACCCACCAGTGGATTGGATCCCCTGATGCAGTCCCGGTTTCTCGATCTTATTTTGGAGGAGAAACGGCGGGGTAAAACGGTACTGTTATCAACGCATAAGTTTGAGGAAGTGGAAAGAACCTGTGATCGTGTCGGGGTGCTAAGAGAAGGCCGTCTCGTGGAAAATATGGATATTGTCAGTCTTCGAGCCGAAGAAACCAAGGCCTATCTGGTTAAATTTGCGGCTCCCCCGAATCTGGAACAGATAAAAAAATATGGTTTCGGCTATCAGCAGTTTTCGCAGAGCGATTATGAGATCTTCTCACCGGGTGATCGGATTGATGTACTGATGAAAGTTTTATCCCATGAAAAAGTATTAGTGTTTAATTCGAAAAATCAATCGTTGGAAGAAATTTTCCAACAGCATTATAAAAAAGAAATAAAACAGACGGAATTTAAAAATGAAGAAAACAACACCCAGGAAAACGAAGGTAAAATAAAAAGAAGCGAAAGAAAGCCGAAATTAATGCCTAAAAAAACGGAGAAGAATAGAACCCTGCCGGATCCGGAAGAAACAGTAAGAGAGGTGAAAAAAGCATGAGTATTCCATTGTTTCTGAAGAATATTAAAAATAATACTTTGCTGTTGCTGGTTTTTGCAGCGTTGATGTCTATTTATTTAGCGGTTATTATCTATATCTATGATCCTAATGGGATTGGCGCAATGGTCGATATGATGTCGATCCTGCCGACCAAACTGGTTAATGCCCTGGGTTTTGGCACCATTGACAGCGGACTGACCGGATTTATTGCCAGCTTGTTTTACGGTTTTCTGATTTATCTGTTTCCGATGGTATATTGCATCATTCTGGCCAATCGTCTGGTGGCCAAGTGGGTCTATGAAGGCTCATTTACCAGCCTGCTGTGCACCCCCAATAGTCGTATAAAAATCATTGTAACCCAGGGAATTTATCTGCTGGCGTCGATTGGGGTTTTGTTTACGATTCTCTTTTTGGTTGGGTACGGCATGAGTGAACATTTTTTTCCGGGAATGCTGGATGTTAAAGTGTTTTTAAAACTGAATTTAGGGGCTTGCCTGATGACAATGACCATCGGGATGTTTTGCTTTTTCTTTTCCTGTTTGTTCAACAGTACCAAACCAGCACTATTTTTTGGAGCCCTGATTCCAGTCGGCTTCTTTATCTTGAATACCCTCAGCAAGTTATCTGAACGAACTGCTTTTTTAGGAAAGTTTTCGCTGTATAATGCCTTTGATGGTTTGGCCATTGTCACAGGGCAGAGCAGTATCAGTTTAATCAGTGGTGGTTTTGCAGTCTTTATTGGATTATTGTTTGCGGCGGCGGTTGGGGTATTCAGTCTGAAACGGTTGCCAGTTTAAACGCTCATCATCGTGATGCAGATCGGATTTTGCGTTATTGGACTAAATCGTAATATTTTAACGTTAAAAAAGCCAGAATGGTCTTGGGTTAGATCCCAAGATAATTCTGGCTTTTTGATTATTCGATGGTATTTCGTAGGACTCCGATTTTTTCAATTTCCGCTTCAATCTGATCCCCGTGTTTTAGGAATTGTGGCGGATCCAGGGCAAAGCCTACCCCGGCAGGGGTTCCGGTGAGAATAATATCGCCTGGTAATAGGGTCATCCCCTGAGATAGATCACTGATAATGGATGGAATGTCAAAAATCATCCGACCAGTTTTAGAGTGTTGCCGAACTTCACCGTTGACTCGACAGGTGATATCCAGATCAAAGGGAATTCTTAAATCGTTTTTGTGCAGAATCCGAGGACCCAAGGGACAAAAAGTGTCAAGAGATTTACCCTTGTACCATTGAGAATGCTTTTTTTGGAGATCCCGGGCGGTTATATCGTTGGCAATGGTGTAGCCAAAAATATAATCTTCAGCGTCTTCTTTGGGAATATCGGCACCTTCTTTGCCAATCACAATGGCCAGCTCCACTTCATAGTCGATCTGCTTGGTGGCCTTGGCATGGGAAAGAATTACCGTATCTGGTCCAGTAACTGAGGTGGGCAGTTTGGAAAAATAGATCGGATTTTCTGGGACGTCGCCCATGGTGGGGATATTCTTGATTTCCTTGGCGTGATCCGCATAGTTTTTCCCCAGACAGAAAATATTTCTTGGGGGTTTGGGAATCGGCGCCAACAGCTTGACCAGATCCAGATTGATACCCAGGTTCTGATGTTCAGCCATGACTTGTTTGATGTCGGCCAGCAATTCATCGGTTGCCAGAGGAATAAAATCGATCAGACGTTCGGGAAATTTGAGACCCATTAGTTTACCGATGGTTGTAATTGGTAAAACCCTGGTTTCATCGGCGGTCAAAATGCCACCTTCGCTAAATGCGTTATATTGATAAGTTACGAAATACATAAAAATCCCTCCCTTTAAATAATATAAGTATTGAAAATTACAAAACTGATCTTAATACTGGTGTCATTTTTGCAATTATTTATGTTAACATCATACCATTATCTGCTTCGAAATTCCAGTCAAATCATTCAGCATGATCCTGTCGATCTTTAAGCTCAAATATTATCTTAAGATAACGGTTTCTTTTAATCAAAGTCCATTGACAATTAGGTCTAATTAAATTATGATTATTATAATTAAGTATGCGAGCTTTAGTAAGCGAGGCATAAAGGTGCAAAAGGAACGATACATTTAATGAGGGAAGATGCCTGTTAGAAAGTATGCCGCTATTTTATAAAGCGGCTTGTTTTTTGCCCATAATTGTGTTTATGATAGGAGGAACATTATGTTAAAAGGAAGACATTTAATCGAGCCTGGAGACTTTCAACTAAATGAAATTGAATCGATTATGCAGCTGGCTGATAATATTATTGCAGACCCCGAGGGTTATTCTTTGGTTTGCAAGGGAAAATTATTGGCCAGCCTTTTTTATGAGCCTTCCACACGGACACGGTTCAGTTTTGAAGCTGCCATGCTTCGTTTAGGGGGAGAAATCATCGGGTTTGATGATCCCAATAACTCCTCGGTGTCCAAGGGGGAAAGTCTGGGTGATACGATCCGGACCATCGAGTGCTATTCGGATATCGCTGTGATCCGGCATCCCCGAGAGGGAACCGCCCGGCTGGTTTCCAAATTTGCCAACGAAATGCCGATTATCAATGCCGGGGACGGCGGTCATGAGCACCCCACCCAGACTCTGACTGATCTGCTGACGATTCGAAAATTCAAAGGCGGTTGCAACAACCATGTGGTGGGCGTATGCGGCGATTTACTTTTTGGTCGAACCATCCATTCGCTGGTTAAAACTCTGAGCCGTTATCAGGGCATCCGGTTTGTATTTATATCGCCCACTGAGCTAAAAATGCCAGCCCATATTCTTAATCAACTGGATCCACAAACCTATAAGGAAACGACCAGTCTGGATGAGGTCATTGGTGAATTGGATATTCTTTATATGTCCCGGGTTCAACGGGAGCGGTTTGTCAGTGAGGAAGAGTATCTGCGATTGAAAAACTATTATATTCTGGATAAAAAGAAAATGAAGGGCGCCAAACCGGATATGATTGTCATGCATCCTTTGCCGCGGGTTAATGAAATCGCCACCGAGGTGGACGAGGATCCCCGGGCAGTTTATTTTGCCCAGGCTAAATATGGGATGTATGTTCGGATGGCTCTGATTGCCAAACTTCTGGGAGTGGAGGATAAAAAATGATCAACGTATCGAAATTGAAAAAGGGTATCATCATCGACCACATTGAAGCGGGACATGGTTTTGAAATTTACAAGGAACTCCATCTCAATGATATTGACGATGTGGTGGTGTTACTTAAGAACATTCCCAGTAAAAAAATGAAACAGAAAGATTTAATTAAAATTGAAACCGATTTGCAGATTGATATGACCGTTCTGGGTCTGATTGATCCCAATGTGACCATTAACTTTGTCAAGAATGGTGAGTTGTACAAAAAAATAAGCTTGACCCTACCAACAGTTGTTAATGGCATTATGACCTGCAAAAATCCCCGTTGTATTACCCAATATGAGGATGTGAAGGATATTAAATTCTTTTTGGTCAATGAAGAGAAAAAACAATACCGCTGTGAGTACTGCGACGCCTACACCACTTTTATTGACGAAGAATAACAAAGGAGGAACGATGAAAACCTTAATCAAGAACGTTGAAATGGTAGATGCCGAGGGAAGACGGTTTGGCAAGGTATTAATTGAAGACGGAAAAATAAAAAAAGTCTATAAAGAAAAAGGGAATGTCAAGTCTGAATATGATCAGGAAATCGATGGTCAGGGTTATTTGTTGATGCCAGGATTTATTGATATGCACTGTCATTTGCGGGATCCGGGCTTTGAATATAAAGAAACCATGGAAACTGGGATGCAGGCGGCGCTGAAAGGCGGCTTTACGACACTGGTGGCAATGGCAAATACCAAGCCCTGCATGGATGAGGCGGCACTTGTTAAAGCCAATCTGGATAAGGCCAAAAATTTGCACCTTTGCAACCTGATTCAGGTGGCGGCACTGACTAAAGAGTTTAATGATTCGAATCTAGTCGAGGTTCAATCCTTGCGGCCGCTGACCAATGTCTTTTCCAACGACGGGGTTTCAATTGTGAATCCAGACATTATGGTAGCAGGGCTAAAGGCTTCAACCGCACATGATTTTATTCTTTTAACCCATTGCCAGCCAGAAACTGAACTGGTGCAGCGCGATGTAGACCTACTGGAAGAAATCGGCGGTCATCTGCATATCTGCCATATCAGCAAAAAAGATACTCTGGATCTGATTGTGGAAGCTAAAGCAAAGGGCCTTGATATCACCTGCGAAGTAACTCCCCATCACATCTTTGCCTCGGCGATGGACTACAAGGTCAATCCGCCGTTCCGGACTTATCCCGACCGCCGCGCCTTAATCGAAGGGATTAAAGCTGGCATCATTGATATGTGTGGCACCGATCATGCCCCCCATTCTGAAGCTGACAAACAAAAAGGGGCTCCGGGAATCAATAACTTCGAAATGGCTTTTGCCATGTATTATACGGTTTTTGAACAGAATGGCATCAGCCTGGAAAAGCTCAGCGAGATGCTTAGCGACGCTCCGGCTAAACGCCTGGGCATAAAGGCGGGACTCATCAAAGAACGATATCCGGCGGATCTGGTTCTGGTGGATCCAAACTGGGAAGGGAAAATCAATCCCAAAGAATTCGTTTCAAAAAGTAAAAACAATCCCTTTGGCGGCGAGACCCTAAAAGGAAAAGTAATGATGACCATGGTGAAGGGAGAAATTAAATATGATAATAATGGACCGGCTCTATAATGAAGCTGTAAAAAAAGGACCGATTTGCGTAGGTCTGGATACAACCTTGAAATTTTTACCAAAATACCTGCTTGATAAGGACTGGTCTGATGGTGAGAAAATAACCGAATTCAATAAAAAAATTATCGATGCCACCGAGGATCTGGCAGCTGCCTACAAGGTGCAAATTGCCTGCTATGAGTCACTGGGACTGGACGGCATGAAAGCCTATAGCGAAACGGTTAAATATGCCCGGAGTAAAGGCATTGTCGTGATTGGTGATGTCAAGCGGGGCGACATTTCGTCCACTGGCGACCAGTATGCCAAGGGTCATTTCACAGGTGATTTCGAAGTCGATATCATGACCGTTAACGCTTATATGGGTGAAGATGCGGTATCACCTTACTATCAATATATTAAAGAAAACAACAAGGGTATTTTTATCCTGCAACGCACATCCAACCCGTCAGCGGTGGATCTCCAGAATCTGGAGGTTGGGGCTGACACCATTTACGAAATTATGGGCGATAAAATCGAAGGCTGGGGCAGTGCTTTCCGGGGTGAAAATGGCTTTTCGGCTATCGGATCGGTAGTCGGACTGACCCGTCCGGATGAATTCGAAGCGATTCGGGCCCGTTGCCCCCATACCTTCTTTTTAGTGCCAGGTTACGGTGCCCAGGGCGGAACTGGCGAAGATATCGCAAATATTCTCAAAAAATCCCGGTGTGCGGTGGTTAACTCATCCCGGGGACTGATCACCGGTCATCAAAAGGCTGGCTGTGAAGATGAGGGCTTTGCTGAGCATATCCGAAAGGCCACTCTGGCAATGCAGGAGGATATTCTTAAATGGCTGTAATCCTAAGTAATTCTCTTGTGTCAGCAGGGATTTTTAAAATGACTGTGGCGTTTACCGGCGACGTTAAGCCAGGTCAATTCTTTATGCTGCGTGCCTGGGACAAAGACCCGCTACTGTCCCGACCGATCAGTGTTCACAATTACGAAGCCGGTCAACTCACCTTTTTATACCAGGTGGTGGGAAAAGGGACCGAAATTTTAGCGCGACTGCAGGCTGATGATGAGGTGACCATCCAGGGTCCCTACGGCAATGGTTTTCCGGAAATCACCGGTGACCTCTGCGTGGTTGGCGGCGGTATCGGAACAGCGCCGCTTTATTATTTGCTGCGACACTATCGTGACCAGAACCCCACCGGTAAGTGTCGGGTCTATTTGGGTTTTCGGGATCTCGACTACGGTGTTGAGGCTTTTGCCGCCCTAGCCGATGAAGTGGTGCTTGATGTCGGGGGCATTATCACTGACAAACTTTCGGTTATACCCAGCGAAACGGTGGTAACCTGCGGGCCGGAAATTATGATGGCCGCGGTGGCTAGTGCCGTACCGACTGAAAATACCGTCTACGTTTCGCTGGAAGCCCATATGGCCTGCGGGATCGGCGCCTGTCTGGGTTGCACCTGTGAAACTCGTTCCGGTAATAAAAAAGTCTGTAAAGATGGCCCGGTGTTTGTCCGTGAGGAGGTCTTTAATGTCTAATTATCTGGAAACAAAATTTAATGACATCCGCTTTAAAAACCCGGTGATTCCGGCTTCGGGAACCTTTGGTTTTGGCCGGGAGTATGAAGCCTTTTATGATCTGGCTAAACTGGGCGGCCTCTGCTCCAAGGGGCTGACCTTAGAACCAAAATCGGGAAATACTGGGATGCGACTCTGGGAAACACCGGCTGGGTTGATGAACAGCATCGGTCTGGAAAATCCGGGAATCGATGCCTTTATCGAAAATGAATGGCCCCATCTAAAAGCAATTGATACGGTAACGATTGTCAACGTCGGCGGTAAAGATGAAGAATCGTACCTCACCGCCATTGAGAAGCTGAACGCCATTGATGCCCAGCTGATTGAGCTCAATATTTCCTGTCCCAATGTTAAAGCGGGGGGCATGGCCTATGGGATCAAAGCTGAAACCGCCGGGGAGATCACCAGAAAAGTGGTGGAAATCTCCCGTCATCCGATTATGGTCAAACTGTCGCCCAATGGTGAAGCAGTCGCCGATATTGCCCGGGCCTGCGAGGATGCAGGGGCCCAGGGCATTTCACTGATCAATACGCTTCAAGGAATGGCCATTGATTACAGAAAAAAAGCGGTTGTTTTTGACAACCTCTATGCTGGCCTTTCCGGTCCGGCGGTAAAACCGATTGCTCTGCGGATGACCCATCAGGTATGTCAGGCGGTAAAAATACCGGTGATGGCCATGGGTGGCATCAGTGACTGGAAAGATGCCCTGGAATTTATTATGGCTGGGGCTACCTGTATTCAAATCGGTACCATCAACTTCAATAACCCGCTGGCGCCGCTTGAGATCATCGCTGGCTTGGAAGCCTATTGCATTAACGAAGGACTGACCAATATCGGCGAAGTCAGGGGAATTATTTAATTTAAAATATAGAAATGAGGAATAATATGAGTCAGGAAGTATTAGAAGTATTAAAAGAAACCGATGCTTTTTTGGAAGGACATTTTTTACTATCATCCGGTAAACACAGCGATCAGTATGTTCAATGCGCCAAAGTGCTGCGTTTTCCTGATGCTGCCGCCAAGGTTCTGGCACCGGTAGTTGAACAGTTAAAAACGCTGGAAATTGACAAGGTGGTCGGCCCGGCCATGGGCGGCGTCATCGTTTCCTACGAAATCGGCCGACAATTGGGCAAAGAATCTATTTTTACCGAACGTAAAGACGGCCTGATGGAACTGCGCCGCGGCTTTGAAATCAAACCCGGCGAACGGGTCATTATCACCGAAGATGTCGTCACTACCGGAAAATCCACCATTGAAACAAAAAAAGTGCTCGAAGAGCTGGGCGCTGTCGTCCTCGGCGTGGCCTGTATCGCTGACCGCCGGGCAGCCGGGGTTGAAATCAACATGCCCATCTATTCATCCATCAAACTGGAAATCACCGCCTGGGACCCCGACGACTGTCCCGTCTGCAAAGCCGATCAAGTCGCCCTGGTTAAACCCGGTTCCAGAGGGAATGCCTAGCATTTGAAAAAATGCTTTGAAATATATTAATTTAGGTACCGATATCTTTATTCGAAGTAAGTGTGAAATAAACAGACGTAGTACCGACAATTGTTACATCATGTTGTGACCTAGGGGTCAGACCCTGTGCATCAAGGCGGACACGGCGTAGCCTGCGTGAAGGCAACGAGCCAATCACAAGCTTGCTTGTAGTTGGCGACTGCCCACGACTCATGAGAAATGTTACATTTCTTATGAGTGTCCGAGCTTGCAGCATACAACAGATTAACAATTGGTCGGTACGGAACTTAGATGAAAAACTGAGGTACCGTATAGTTAGTTTACAATTAAAAACAGGAGGAAAACAAGATGAAAAACAAAAAGATTATCGCGTTAATCAGTAATGATTTTGAGGATCTTGAATTATGGTACCCCGTGCTGCGCCTGCGGGAAGAAGGGGTTACCGTTCATGTTGTAGGGGAGATTGCTAACAAAAAGTACATCGGTAAATACGGTGTACCCTGTGTCTCCGACCTGGCCTATACTGACATCAATCCTGACGATTATGACGGGATTCTGGTTCCCGGCGGTTGGGCGCCCGATGCGATCCGTCGTTTCCCGGTGGTGCTGGAGATGATCCGCAACCTCGACAAACGAAAACGGGTCATTGGCCAAATCTGCCATGCCGGTTGGGTCCTGATTTCTGCTGGCATCCTCAAAGGCAAAAACGTCACCAGTACCCCTGGTATCAAAGATGACATGACCAACGCCGGGGCCATCTGGCATGATACACCTTCGATTATCGACGGCCACATTGTTTCCAGTCGTCGGCCCCCGGATCTGCCAGAATATATGATTGATTATATTAAAGTTCTGAAAGCTCAGGATTGATCAGACCTGTAAAATAAGAATAACCGACATTTGTCCATCACTTAGTAAGATAGGCTACAGCGGACAGATGTCGGTATTTTTTGTAAAAAAATGACCGCAGTGAACATAAACTGCGGTCATTGATTAAAGATAAGGCCCCATGGCTTCAATATCCTCATGCCAGACTGCTATCCGGTTTCTCCCGGTTTCTTTGGCCTGATAAAGGGCTTCATCAGCACGGTGCAACAGGCTGTCAAAGGAGTTCTCATCCATTGGATTAGAAGAAACAACCCCGACTGATATAGTAACCATATCATTAACAGGAGAGGACTCATGAGGAATGTTCAAATTCAGAATTGCGTTGCGCAGCGATTCGGCAACGTTTTGAGCTCCGTGAGTATTGGTGTTGGGGAGCAAACAGGCGAATTCTTCGCCACCCCAGCGGGCAGCCAGATCTTTAGGACGCTTAAGTGTAACCGATAGAGCGCTAGCCACCTTTCTAAGACAAGCATCCCCTTCCAAATGACCATAGGTATCGTTATAAAACTTAAAATGATCAATGTCAAGCAAAAGCACAGATAAAATGGTGCCCGTTCGCTTGGCTTTTTTAATTTCCAGGGTCATGGTATCATCGAAACGTCGGCGGTTGGCGATCTGGGTCAATTGATCAACATCCGTATTGATTTTTAGGGTGTCCTGATAGTATTTTACAGCCAGATGGTTTTTGATCTTGGCTTTAATAATCGGGATGCTGAAGGGTTTAGTAATATAATCGATGGCACCCAGAGTTAAGCCGAACTCGATATCTCTGGCAGCTGTGAGAGAGGTAAGAAAGATCACCGGTATATCTTTAGTTTTTGTACCCCTGCTAAGTCGTCGGCAGATTTCATAGCCATCAATTTCAGGCATAATAATATCCAACAGGATAAGATCCGGGGGATCATTGGAATTACAAATAGACAGGGCTTCTTTACCACTGTGAGATATCAGCACATCGTAATCTTCAATCAGTGCACTTTCCATTATTTTGGTGTTAAGGGGTGAGTCATCAACCACTAGGATTTTCTGACGAATCGGACAAAGGTCTTCCAGATCGTTTTGAAGCTGGTGCTTATTGAGCTGTCCACGAAGTTCTTTCAGGCCAGCTGCAGAGAGTTTTGTGTGGGTGATGTCGGTTCCCGCCACATAGGCGTAGTTATCATGGCAATTAAATTCCCAGTCGACGTATCGGTAGTTGCCGTCTTTGGATCGGAAACGATTCGAAAAGGTGAGTCGATGGTTAGTGTGTAACAATTCTGAAAAAACAAAGGTGGTAGCGTCCCGGTCATCGGGATGCGCATAATCAATAATGTTGGTATCGAGTAATTCTGCCGCACTGTAACCAAAGGTTTTTTCCCAGGTATAATTAACTTTTTCAATACGTCCATCCGTGTGGAGGATGCATAAAAGGCCAAGATTCAGGGAAAAAATGCGGTTGAGAATTTGTTGCGAGGTATTGGTGGCGAAAAATTCTTCCATGGGCAATGATTCCAATCGATAAGTAAATTTGTTTAATTATAACATGCATTACTCAAAGGTGGATAAAAAAATTAATAATTATCTGTTTCTCGATCATCAAGATCAATTATCGGTTCCATGCTTTCAAATTCCGTCTTTTCAAAAGCGGGGTAGCTTGAGCCAAGGCGGGAATCAGTGTTAATGGGAGTGGTAGAAAGCTGCTTCAGTTTAAAAGCTTCCATCATTTCTTTAAGCATTTCGGCCTGGCTGGACAGTTCCTGACTGGCGGCTGCGCTTTCTTCGGCGGTGGCAGAATTTGCCTGAACGACCTGCGAAACCTGATCAAGTCCCATGGTAATCTGGGCGATTTCTGAGGCCTGGTCATTGGAGGCCCGGGCAATATTGGCAACCAGATCGGAGACCTTTTCAATTTGATTGAGAATTTCCTTTAATCCCTCAGCGGTCTCATCCGCAATTTTTGTTCCAGCTTCCACTTTACTTATGGAGCCTTCAATCAGGAAGGTCGTTTCTTTGGCGGCTTCGGCGCTTCGGGCGGCCAGGGTGCGAACTTCCTCGGCGACGACGGCAAAACCTTTACCGTGCTGACCAGCCCGGGCAGCTTCAACTGCGGCATTTAAAGCCAGTATATTCGTCTGGAAGGCGATGTCATCAATAACCTTGATGACTTTTGAAATATTGTGGGATGAGGCATTGATGTCGGACATGGAGGTGACCATTTTTTGTATCTGTTCATTGCCGATCTGGGCATTACTTCGCACCTCAATGGCCCGGTCATTGGCTTCATTGGCATTAACGGCATTCTGTTTTGTTTCAGCCGCCACTTCTTCGATGGAAGAACTGAGCTCCTCAATGGAACTGGCCTGTTCAGTGGTACCATGGGATAACTGCTGACCGCCGTCAGAGATCTGTCGGGAACCAGAATCCACCTGATCGGCAGCTTCGATAATTTCCCGCATCACGGTGCTGAGATGGCTGGTAATATCGTTGATAGCGTATTTAATAGCAATAAAATCCCCGAGATAGTGATTCGTGATTTCCTGAGTCAGATCACCCTGGCCAATTTTTTCCAGGGTGGCAGTGATTTCATCAACATATTGTTTGAGGAAGTCAATGGTACGGTTCATGTCATCTTTGATTTTTCCGTGTTGTCCTTTGAAATCGCCAGCCATGGTAACCTTTAGATTTCCCTGGGCTAATTGGTTTAAGGTTGTTGAAGCAGCACGAATCGGGTCGATTACCGCATCAAGCGTATTATTGAAACCTTCAATGACCCGGGCGTATTCGCCAGGGAATTTAGAAGCGTCACCCCGATGATCAAGATCTCCTTCAACGGCAATTTGCGTCATCGACTGAGTTTCGTCAACGAGTAATACAATATTCTCAATCATTCCAATCAGACTGGGAATTAACTGATCGTTATCACTGCGTTTGCCGGTGGATTTCAGGTCAGCCAGATCACTCATATCACCGTTTGCGATCCGATTGACGATATCCATGATGTGAATCATTTTGTTATTGATGCGGTTGATAGAGTGAGAAATTTCGCTAAATATACCGCAACAGCTTTCATCAATAGTTTGTGAGAAGTCATTGACACTCATGCGGGCCAGAACCCGATTACCATCTTCCAGCGCCCCGAGACCATCGATACAGGAATTGATATTGTTCTTGATGGTATTGAAATCACCGTGATAGGTATCAGTAATCTGCGGGGGAATTTCACCATGGCCAATGCGTTGGATATAATCGGCAGCCACATTGAGGGGTAGGATAACGGCATTTAGCGTTTCATTGACACCTTGTACGATTTCTTTAAATCCACCCTGAAAGTTCTCGGCATTTCCCCGGGTTTCCAGACGCCCCTCGATGGCCGCTGCCGAGAGAAAATTAGCCTCGGCAATCAGGTGACGAATGTTCTCAATGGTCTGTTTGAGAGCCGGTGTGATTTCATCCCGATCCCCCTGAGATTGAATTTCGGCAGAAAGATCACCAGCCGCTATTTGGTTCAGGGTTTTGATCAAAACAAATTGGAGGTTGTCAGCGAAGTTATCAAGGGCAACAGCCATTTCACCAATCTCATTGCTTTCTTTCATATTCAACCGGGTACCCAGATAACCCTGGTTCATTTCCTGAATCATCTGATTGACGTTTGTGATGGGCTTGGTAATTGATAGTGAAATTCGATAGAGGATCAATGCCAGAATTACGAAAATCAGTAAGCCAACACCGGCAATCAACAGGATATTGTTGGTAACCGCAGCATAAACATTTTCCATAGAGTAGCCAATGTCAATTGCGCCAACCAGTTCGCCATTAATTGTCAGCGGATAGAGCACATCATAAACGGTTACATCCTTTAATTCATAGTAGTATTCTGAGGCGGAGGCAATGCCTTCCTGAGCGGCAGCCTTCATTGTTTCGTCGTCAGAATAATCGTTACCGATGTCTTCGGCAATACTGTCAGCGATGTCGATGACATTTTTGTCAATGATGGCGATATAGACTATGTTTTCATCATTGGTCATTTTATCAATCTGGGCTTGATAGCTGAATTCATCTTTAATTTCTTTACTTTCTTGGGATGTTGCCCCAGCAGTAGCTTCAGTCAGGGCTTCAATGGCATTGGCGTTGTTTTCAAGCTGTGTTACAAATCGTTGAGAAGTTGTATAGCCATGATCTTTTAATTGATCCAAGAGGCTGTTTCGGATCAAATACGAAGAAATAAGACCAATGGCAAAAATGCCCAAAAAAACGCAGAAAAGGGGCATAATCAGTAGTTTAAAACGTATCGAATCGTTTTTTTTGGTTTGCGTCCTTTGATTATTCATTCTCATGATGCTCCTTTAATTATGGGCGTTTGGATTTGAAAAACTAGACACTTAATTCTGGTTGCCTGGATTAGCTTAATTATACAGGCAGGTTTCTTTTAAGTCAAAATAATTATTCTGTCAAATATAGTCCAATCAATAGAAAAAAGCAATCGTTGCGAACGTCCGATCAGGAGGAAGTTGCAAACAATTGCTTTTAATGGCGTAAACAGACTTGTATAATGGTGGAACGCTATCAGGTGCTTTATTGTTCCACAAAATCTACGATGATTTCAATGAGATCCATGGCTAATTGATTATAATGATCTCCGGTAAGGTCATCAGTACCTGAATAAATTAATACAAAGGACTTGGCATTGAGTCCAACCCCTATTTTTATCCGGGGTTTATCTTTGAAAGCGATGGGAATATTATCGTTTCGCAGAGTAATATACATTTTCTCTTTGTCAGCAAAAAGTTTTACCAGGGTTCGTCCATCTTCGGCTTTGATGCTGTAAGAACCATTAAAGGTGATAACCTTGCTGGTGGTGAGCCGATCTCCCAAGGATACTAAAAACTCCTCCAGATTTAATTTCAAATCCGGGTGCCACTGATCCAAAACAATGGTTCGAATGGTCGGGTCATTATTGCTGGAGCCGGTTTCTGCAGGCAGATGTAAGACATTGTCTTTCGACAGGGCATAATATCCTTTTTGGGGATCAACCAGGTTTTGCTCTTCAAGCATGGCAAACGAAATTAAACCAAAGGATTGTTTTTCGGCCCGCCAACCGCTGACGCCGATGGGGGGCAAAAAGTTGGCATTTTTAAAGGGCTGGATATCAACCGGATCATTAGTCAGAGCAACAAATAAAAAATCCGGATTGTATCCGAATTTATCAATACAGAGTTTGATCATGACGGGTTTTTTAAGTACCTTGGGGACATCGTGGTAGAGCTTGTATGCTTCATCCACATCTTCAATAAATCCGCCATCTTTTTGATAATGATAAGCTTTGGCCAAACGATACATTAGAGCCAGTCGGATATTCAGCTTGTCGCCAATGTCTTTGTATTTATTGGGAAATAGTTTTATATTTAATTTTTCTGATGCATCATCATAGGCCGAAATTTTTGATTCAACAAAAATAACATGCCGCTGGAGGCTTTTTTCTTCGGCTATAATGATCAGATTGGGCCTGCCAAACTGTCCCAGTGACGGTTCGATAATAAAAGTAATTTTGACAATATCCGGCAGCCACTCTGGCTTGAAGTCATCAGTAAATTTAATAGTGTTTAAAAATCTCAATTGTTTTTCAAAATCGGTTTCCATATCGAGTATGATGCTGTTCACAACACCTTGGTTACCGTAGAATGTGGTTGTCATAAAGAATCCTCCATTTTTAGTGAGTTTAGTATACCACGTCAAGCCCAACTATAAAAGGATTTTGATGCATGAGTCCGTGAAAATCAGGGGTAAAAATCAGGAATAATGGGAAACAAGGGTCTTCATACTTTCAATGACCCAGTCGATGTCATCAGAGTTGACACCATGATTGGTTACAAAACGGTACTCACCATTTTCTGTTCCACTAATTTTAATATTCTTTTTTAGCAGACCTTCAATAAGCGCAGATTCAGTTATCACAGATTCTGGAAGGGTAAAAAAGACCATGTTGATATCCAAACGGTTTCTAAGAACCGAGCAGGAATCGATCTCTTCCAGCCGGGTGGCCAGATAGCGGGCATTCCGGTGGTCTTCTTCCAGCCGGGAGATCATTTCCGTCAGACTGATAATCCCGGCCGCGGCCAGGATTCCGGCCTGTCGGAGGCCACCGCCCATCAGTTTTCTGTTTTTACGGGCTTTTTTTATAAATATTTCGGTTCCCAGTAGTAACGACCCCACCGGTGCACAGAGGCCTTTGGACAGACAGACGTTTACTGAATCCCCTTGGGCGGCAATTTCTTTGACATCAACCCCTAATGCAAGAGCGGCATTAAATATTCGGGCGCCATCAATGTGCACTGGGATGTTTTGGGATTGGGCCAGGGTATAAACCGCTTCCATATTGGCCAAGGGAACAGTTTTTCCCGATGACTGGGCGTTTTCCATACAGATCAGTCCGGTATCCGGGAAATGAATGTCTTCACCCCGGAGCATCAGCGCCAGTTTTTCCACATCGACGCCGTCATCGAGAACCGGAAAGGTTCTGATTTGAACGCCCGAAAGGACCGCGGCTGCGCCGACCTCATGCATCAGGATATGGCAATCATCACCGACCAGGACTTCATTTCCTCTTGTCGTGTGGGTCATGATCGCCAGTTGATTGCCAAAAGTACCGGAGGGTACAAACAGAGCCGCTTCCTTGCCTAAAAGTTCAGCAGCTAGCTTTTCTAACTGGTTGACAGTTGGGTCATCCCCGTAGACATCATCACCCACGGTTGCATTGGCCATAGCGGTTCGCATGGTTTGGGTTGGTTGGGTTACAGTATCACTTCTTAAGTCGATCAACATAATTAAAACTCCTTTGATTGTTTTAATAATTATTTCAGTTTTCATTATTATAGCGCGAAAAGATCTGATCGACAAATAAGTTTTTGATCGGGAAAAGATCTAAATGTATTTATGCAAGGCTTATTACAGAACGACTGATGAGATTGTAAAAATATAAAAATTTGTCAATAAATGAGATTTAAATTAGAGTACTGTCTTAATTGTATAAATATACAGTAAGATAATGGTTAATTACGATAAAAAATAGTTGAAATAAATCGAGGTCATGTTATAATTTGCACATATGTGAAAGTATGGGGGAATAGTTTTGGAGAAGATTCAAATTACCATCAATTTCTAAAAAGCGTGAGAGATGGTATTATCGTTGTTGACCTAGACAATATGAAGAAGCCCGGGAAAGATTTGAGGATGGGTCTCAATATCCACTTTCTATTATTATGGGAGATGTAAACGGATTAAAGATGACAAATGATGCATTCGGACATCTGGCCGGTGATTCATTATTGATAGCAGCTAGTCAGGTTCTGACTCATTGTTGTCGTTCCACCGATGTGGTCGTGCGATGGGGCGGTGATGAATTTGTTATGCTCCTCCCAAATACCGATGAAGAAACCGTTAAAAAACGGATGAGCAATATGATCGATGCAGTGGTGTCTTGTAAAGTTGACCAAGGGATTCTATCGATATCATTTGGATGGGCAACTAAGCATTCAAAGACAGAACCATTTACTGAATTGTTTAAAAAAGCGGAAAGCATGATGCATAAAAATAAACTAAAAATGAAATCTGAAGTTCGACAAAATACAATTCAGTCAATTATGTATACTTTATATGAAAAAAGCGCAGTTGAAAAAATTCATGCGGAGCGGGTTTGTTATTATTGTATGCGTATTGCTAAAGAAATGAATATGAAAGAAATAAAATTAGAACTGCTCAGGTGGACAGGAATGCTTCATGACATCGGCAAAGTAACAATCGATAAAGAAATTCTTGAAAAAAAGGGAGAATTAACCCCGGAGGAATGGAATGTAATAAAAAAGCATCCAGAAACTGGCTATCATATTATCAATTCAGCCCCTGAAATGGTTGGAATTGCTACCGCAATTTTGTGTCATCATGAACGGTGGGATGGAAAAGGGTATCCAAAAGGCCTGGTAGGTGAAGAGATTCCGATTTTATCAAGAATTATGGCGGTTGGAGCGTCTTATGATACGATATTATCTCAACGAACCTATAAAAAAGCAAAAACCAAAAGCGAAGCGCTGCAGGAGCTTCAGAATTATGCTGGAACCCAATTTGATCCCCAGATTGTATCACTTTTTGTGAATCGGGTGGCAAACACATTATAAAAAAATCGATCATCAGCAAAGTCAAATTTTGTGATGGTCTTTTTCATTTCATTCCCAAATTATAAAAAAAAACCCTAAAGTCAAAAAGTGCGATGAGATTGTGTTACAATGCTAACAAAAGTATGGTATCATAACAAAATAATTATGTGTAACTCATGTCTTATGTGGAAAGGAAAAGAAAAGATGGTCTCTTTATTAGAGTTAACTCTCCAACTATCAAGAGCTTCGGATATGGTAAGCCCGGAACTGAATCATCATCAACGTCTTGTCGCCTATATTACCAACAACCTAGGGGAAGAGTTGAACTTTGATGAAAAGAAACTAAATGAAGTCTGTGTCGCCGCTGTGCTGCATGATATTGGTGGTTTAAGTATGCAGGAACGAATCAATGTGCTGAAGTTTGAAGCCATTAATCCCCATCAGCATGCCCGAATTGGTTGGCTGCTTCTGAAGGATTACCGAGAATTCAAAAATATAGCCAGAATCATCAAATTTCATCATGTGGATTGGAACGATGGGGAAGGTCTCAGATTTTTGGGGGAAACGGTCATGTCCGAAAGTCATCTCATCCACTTGGCTGACCGGATTGCTACCCTCATCTCTCGGGACGATAAGATGATCAATCAAAAAGACCGAATTTTTGAAAAAATAGTAAGTGCCTCGGGACGAAAATTTAACCCTGAGTTCATCAAAGCTTTTGAACGCTTAAAAGAAAAAGAGTTTTTCTGGTATGATCTGGAGTCTATTTCCAATGGTCGGCGATATTATAAAAAAATAAAATTCCAGGACCAGAGACTGGATATCGACGAATTAATCGGAATTACCAAACTGTTTGCCCGGGTCATTGATTTTCGGAGCAACTTTACTGCAGTTCACAGCGAAGGAGTTTCAGCAGTAGCCAAACGGTTGGCACAGCATTTAAAATGTGATGAGCTGACCTGTAAGAAAATTCAGGCCGCTGGCTACATCCATGATATTGGCAAACTGACAGTTTCCACGGAAATCCTGGAGAAACCGGCGGGACTTACCCAAGCCGAATTTGCTGTCATGAAAGAGCATACCTATCATACTTATGTGTTGTTGTTTCAGATTGCCGGTTTTGAAGAAATAAATGAATTTGCCTCGATGCATCATGAACGGCTGGATGGAACCGGCTATCCCTTTAAAAAGACAGCGTCAGAGCTTTCGCTGGGAGCCAAGATCATGGCGGTGGCAGATATTTTTACCGCAGTATCTGAGAATAGACCCTATCGTAAGGGAATGGAAAAAGAAAAAGTGATCGAGATTTTAAAGCAAATGGTGACGGATCATAAAATTGATCCACACATTGTAGAAATTCTAATTTCGAATTATCAAGATGTAAACAAAGTCCGGATCAGGGCCCAGAAAAAGGCAAGAATACGGTACAATGATTTTGCTAAACTATTGACATCATAAAAGCTATTCAGGTTTTAGGTTTTTGTGAAAAAATGGAAGTGTAAAGAAATTAATAAAAAAATAGTACAATAAAAATCCAGGCTGAATATTTCTGTTCAGCCTGGATTTTTTAGAACGCTTAATATTTGTCAAAATCCAGATTATCAAGGATTATTTCTGATTGAGGAAGTACCAATGACTCTGAATAATCGGTAACAGGTCTGGCAGGCTGATTTTTTGTGTTCTTGAGTTTAAAGGCATCAACCATTTGTTTAAGCATCTCGGCTTGTCCGGAAAGTTCTTCACTGGCAGCAGCGCTTTGTTCGGCTGTTGCTGAATTCGTTTGAACTACTTGGGAAACGGCTTCAATGCCTTGATTGATCTGGGCAATTTCTGAAGCCTGGTCATTGGAGGCCCGGGCAATTCGACCGACCAGATCGGTAACTTTTTCAATTTGCTTAAGAATTTCGGCAAGCCCCAGAGCGGTTTCATCAGCGATTTTAGTGCCGACTTCTACCTTGTCGATGGAGCCTTCAATCAGCCCGGTGGTTTCCTTGGCAGCTTCAGCACTGCGGGCAGCCAGAGTACGGACTTCTTCAGCAACGACGGCAAAACCTTTGCCGTGCTGACCAGCCCGGGCTGCTTCCACAGCGGCATTAAGAGCCAGAATATTGGTCTGAAAGGCAATGTCATCAATGACTTTAATGATTTTAGAAATATTGTGTGAGGAGTCGTTGATTTCGCTCATCGCAGCGACCATCTTAACCATTTGAGTATTGCCAACTTCAGCATTGGAACGAACATTGATGGCCAGTTCATTCGCTTCATTGGCATTTTGGGCGTTGCGTTTTGTTTCGGCAGCAACTTCTTCAATGGAAGCTGTCAACTCCTGAATCGAGCTGGCCTGTTCAGTAGTTCCATGTGATAATGCTTGACCACTATCAGAAATTTGTTGAGCACCGATATCCACCTGACTGGCAGCGACATTGATGTCGTAAAGGGTAGTGCTTAAGCTGGCAGCAATTTGATTTAGGGCTTTTTTGATTGCCAGGAAATCGCCACAGTAGAGGTTGGTAATCTCCAGGTCAAAATTTCCCCGACTCATTTCTTCCAGAGTGTGAGTGATTTCTTCCACGTAGGCTCTTAAAAATTCAATGGTCTGGTTCATATCATGTTTGATTTTTCCATGTTGACCTTTGAAATCACCGTCCATGGTAATTTTGAGATTTCCCTCAGCCAGTTCATTGAGCGTGGCCGAAGCAGCTTGAATCGGATCAATGATCGCATCCAGGGTCTGGTTGAATCCTTCAATGACGGTGGCATATTCACCTTGGAACTTTGTTACATCGCCACGGTTGTTGAGATCTCCGGAAATGGCGATCTGAGCCATGTTTCTGGTTTCTTCAACCAGCATCAAAATCGTTTCGGTCATGCCCAGCAGTGCTGGTACCAGACGGTCGTTCTCACTGCGTTTGCCAATGCTGCGAAGATAGTCCAGATCACTTAGATCACCGTTACGGATATTGGTGGAAATACTGACAATCCGACCAAGCTGGGCATGAACCCCATTGATGGATCGGGCAATTTCACCGAAAATACCGTCAAAATCGCCGTCAATAGCTTGAGTTAAATCGTTTTTATTCATCAATTTCAAAGTGTGGTCAGCCACCGATAAGGCACCTAATCCATCCAGGCAGGCATTAAGATTATTTTTAATTTCGCGGAAGTCGCCATAATATTCATCAGTAATCTTCGGTGGAATTTCACCCTTGCCAATTCGCTCAATGTATTCGGCAGCGACGTTAAGGGGACCGACAACGGCATCCAGAGTACTGTTTACACCGGCAACGATTTCCCGAAAACCACCGCTGAATGCATCAGCATGGCCCCGGGTGTCCAGACGTCCTTCGACGGCTGCCTGAGACAGTGCATTTGTCTCGGTAATCAGGGCTCGGATGGTTTCGATGGTTTTTTTCAGCGCGGGCCCGATTTCATCCTGGGGATCGGTGATTTCCACATTCATGGAAACATCCCCTTCAGAAATGCGGTTGATTGTGCCAATAACCAGAAACTGGAGAGAATCAGCCATTTTGTCCATGGTTGTCGCCATTTCGCCGACCTCGTCGGTGGTATCAATATTAAGACGGTTGCTCAGGTGACCTTTACTCATTTCCTGGATCATATGGTTAGCCTTGCGGAGTGGCCCACAGATCAGGGAGGTCAGTACTAATCCCAAAGCGACAGCGATAATCATACTAATAATCATGATAATGGTCATTGTGGTGGTGACACCAGCCGCCTGGGCAAAATTTTCTTCAGATTTGGTCAAACCATCGGCAAGTTTTAAGTCAGAGAGATTATCGATTGCCGTTTGCAGGGCGGCCGTGGCTTTCCCGGCAGCACCATCTGGACTCATTAAGTTAAACGCTTCAGTGTCCTGGTTTAGGGCAGCTTGGGTCTTCACCGCGTCAAGATGTTTGTTGTATTCTGTCCGAGCAGCTTCAAAGCTGTCAAAGGCTTCTTGCATTTCATCGGTTTGAATCGTTTTCTGGTAATCGTCAGCCAAGGTATCGATTTTTTGTTGGTCTTCAGCAATGCTCTTTTCAATCGACTGAATCAGGGCAGGATCGTTGGCTAGAATCATGTCCCGCAGGTTTACACGCATCTTCTGAAAGGTGGTTGACATTTGACCAACTTGGGAGATGGGCACTGTCATGTTTTCATATAACTCCTGATCAGACTCTTGTAGCGACCAGGTATTTATGATACCAATGAAACCAACAACGCCAACAAGCAGAGCAATAAGAATAAACGATGTCAGCAGTTTCGTTTTAATTTTTAAATTTTTAAACCAATTCAAGTTAGACCTCCGTTAGTTTAATCTGAGGGGGCAAATTGCGGACGGTGTCCTTACTCACCAGTATTGATGCAAAAAAAAAAGTCTTATGAGATTAGCTTATCGCTGCGGAATAAATAATTGCTATTCTGGTGATTGGACGGATTGATGCGGGATTTATTTTCTGAAACACCACCTGACTGAATGAATAGATAGTCATTCAAATTAATATAATTTCATTTTTTAATTTCCTGTAAATTATAAGGGATAATCTTGTAAAATGAAACAAAAAAATAACATAATATCGCATTATTTTCTAAAAAATGCTCCAAATATAGTATAACTCGATCAAAATTTTAATCAAATGTCAATAATGTTAGCAGAAATAGAAAATAGACAGTTGTTTATTGTTATATTCTGGACGATAATGAATCGATATTGACATCCGTTATAAAATCGTAAAATGAAAGAATACATGAGTATTCAAAAAAAATCCTGAAGACAATCGGATTTGACTGTCTTCAGGATTTTTACTTAGAGCATGGAGTATATGGATATGACTTGTTCAGATATCAGTACTTATCACGTTCTGAATCATCCAAAGTGATCCGGGGTTCAGGTTGGGGTGGTGCGACAAAGGGAACCGCAGATACCTTTTTGTTAATCGGCATTGTTCTTTCGACATCATTGCTGTATTGGTTTTTGAGTTTGAAAGTGCGCATCATCTGTTTAAGAACCTCAGCCTGGCCGGAAAGCTCCTGGCTGGAAGCTGCACTTTCTTCGGCAGTAGCTGAGTTGGTTTGGACTACATTGGAAACTTGTTCAATACCCTTGGTGATTTGTGCAATTTCTGAAGCCTGATCATTGGAGGCCCGGGCGATATTGCCAACCAATCCGGTTACTTTTTCAATCTCATTAAGAATTTCAACCAGACTTTCAGCGGTTTCATCAGCAATCTTGGTGCCAGCTGCAACCTTATCAATCGAGCCTTCAATGAGACCCGTGGTTTCCTTGGCGGCTTCGGCACTGCGGGCTGCCAGGGTTCGCACTTCTTCAGCAACGACGGCAAAGCCTTTGCCATGTTGTCCGGCCCGGGCGGCTTCGACAGCCGCATTAAGAGCGAGAATATTGGTTTGGAAGGCGATGTCATCAATGACCTTGATAATCTTTGAAATATTGTTTGACGATTCGTTGATTTCAACCATGGCAGTGACCATTTTTGACATCTGAGAATTACCTACTTCAGCATTGGTTCGCACTTCAATGGCCCGTTCATTGGCTTCATTGGCGTTTTGGGCGTTTCGCTTGGTTTCTGCGGCCACTTCTTCAATGGAAGCGGTAAGTTCCTGGATGGCACTAGCCTGTTCGGTTGTACCTTGTGATAAGGCTTGACCGCCGTCAGAGATTTGAATGGCACCGGCTTCGACTTGTCCGGCAGCGTCATCAATTTCTTTCATGACTTCACTTAAATGGGTAGTGATCCCATTAATAGCCAGTTTAATGGCGACAAAATCGCCATGATAATAGGTTTTAATTTCCTGGCTGAGGTCGCCCTCTCCAATGCGTTGGAGGGTGATTGTGATTTCGTCAACATAGTTTTTGAGGAAATCAATGGTTCGGTTCATATCCTCTTTTATTTTTCCGTGCTGGCCTTTGTAATCACCATCCATATACGTCTTCAGGTTACCTTTGGCCAGCTCGTCCAAGGCGGTAGAAGCTGCCTGGATCGGCTCAATGACAGCATCCAGGGTTTGGTTAAAGCCAGCAATAACTTTGGCATACTCGCCTTTGAATTTAGCAGGGTCACCCCGATGATCAAGATCGCCTTCAACAGCCAGCCGGGTCATTTCATCGGCTTCGCTAACCAGGGAATGGATATTTTCAATCATTTGAATCAAGCTGGGAATAAATTCATCCGCTTCACTTCGTTTTCCGATGTTAACCAGTTCATCGTAATCACTCATATTGCCGTTGGCAACATTATTGACAATGGCATGGATGTAGTTTAATTTCCAGTGAATTTCATTGACAGAGGTTGCCAAATCGCCAAAGACGCCTAAATAGGTTCCCTCCATTTGGGCCGTAAAATCATTGATAAATAGTCGATGAAGCACTTCACCAGTCTCGGTTAAAGCCCCTAAACCATCGATGCAGGCGTTGATATTATTTTTCAGATCATTAAAATCACCCTTGTATTCAGTGGTGATTTTAGGCGGGATCACGCCGTTGCCAATCCGTTCAATGGCTTTATTGGCAACTTTGAGGGGTTTGACAAAGGTGTTGATCACATTGTTTAAAGAAATGATCATATCTTTGTAGGCCCCGGCGTATTCATTGGTATTTCCCCGGTAGTTAAGTTGTCCAGCTAAAGCAGCGTTTCCAAATTTTACAATGGCATCATGGATTCTGTTCATTTCTGTTAAAACAGCAACCATGGAATAGGCGATTACATCATCGTCAGAACGGGGGATGATTGCAACGTCAAAATCACCCTTTGACATCTGTTGAGCCGCTTCGGAGAGACCTTTGTTGTTTTGAATCATGGTTTCAAAAGATCGCATCAAATCGCCAATCTCATCATGGGTGGTGATTTCAATGTTTACATCCACCTTGCCCACAGCCACCTGATCGGCGATTTCTTTAAGTTTTACAATCGGTTTCGACAGCTTTTGGGCCATTATAAAGGCTGCAGCACCGCCAATCAGGAGAATAAACAATGAAATCATGATAATCAGATTGCGGAGATTATTGATCGGAGCTAGTACATCATCTTCATATTGGGCGACAATCAGGGTCCAGTTTGTACCAGGAATGGGAGCTGTGGAACCAATTTTGGTTTCTCCGTTTAAAGTATAGGTTAACATCCCGGTGGTTTGGGTTCCCAGTTTCTTTAACGCTAAACCAAAACTCTTCCAAATGCCATCGTTGTCGATAGCGTCAAAGACGTTAACCTGATCCAATATCATCTGATCATCGGGATGGGCCATCATCGCTCCAGTTTCATTGACAACAAAACCGAACTGGCGGTCGCCATCGCCCATGGCATTGATGATATCCTTTAAGAAGGTTGGATCTCTTCGGCCAACCAATAAGCCAACAACCTGACCGTTGCTTTTTATCGGTGCGACGTCAAATACCACGGGTTCTTTGGTAACTTTACTGATGGCAACATCAGAAATAGATAATTCACCCTTGAAGCCGTTTTCATACCAAAATTCTCCCCAAGAATCAAACTCGCCACCGCCTTTGATATATTTGGCATGACCGTCCTGGTTCATTACGGCAATGTCCTGATAACCCAATCGTTCCACATCGCCAGCAATGGCATCAACTTGAGTTTGCCAGTCCATGGTGGTTACCCGGGCCCGGGAAGCCACTTCACTAAGGGTCGATAAGTTACCATCAATGATGGCGCCAACATGGGAAGCGCCTTCCGTGGTGTACTTTTGAGCATCGGTATTGGCCTGGTTGGTTAACGCAGCAGCACCCAGGTTAACTGTGATGATTCCCAGAGAAAACACGGCCAAGGCCATAAGGACAACTGTAAACAACAGCAGTTTGGTGGATATTCGGGATTTACGAATGGCTTTATCCGGGATATAGTCAGCTGTATTTGCAGCAGTTTGTGGTGTCAGATCGGTTTGCTTGGTTGGTTCCAGATCCAGCAGCGGTTCTAGATTTTTGTTCATAATAACCCCTTTCAAATATCGTTTTGCAGGTTATCCAGAAAATCAGGGGCCAAGATACGGCCGCAATGATTTTAGCAGGATGTAAGTTGATTTAGGACAAGTGCATACTGACATCGCAAAAGACACCAGTGTTATCATTATATAACTATTTATAACAAAAATCTACCACTTCATAACTAATAATTATCATTGCCGAACAGGTTGTGGCTGGTTGCAGCTTGGTTGCTGTCTGTTAGTTTAATCGCTAAAAACATGCAATATAAATTAAAACCAGACAGAGTGCCTGGTTTTAATTTATATTGATAACAATTTGGTTTTGGCCCATTGCATCGGCTGCCGACAGGGCCTGAGTTACTTTTTTAATCAGTATTTCGTAGGAAATATCATCAGTGAGAATGGCAGTAACCACACCAATGGAAACTGTGTAATAGCAAATCTGGGGAGTGGTTGCGTGGAAAAAAGCGGTGTTTAAGATTTTTCGTCTGAATTTTTCAGCCATTTCTGCAGCACCGGCGGGATCCGTATCTGAGAGAATACAGGCGAATGTGCAATCATCCCATTGGGTAACCAGATCCCCGGAACGTTTCAAGGTTTTATTCAGTATGGTGGCAATCCGGCGATGACAGTCAGTGTTGGATAATTGTTCTTGACAATGAGTAGGTTTCTCTAAAGTGTTAAATTTGATCAGAAGGATTGATAGATAACGTACGGTAGTCTTTGCTTTGTTGATGGCCTCAACGAGCATTGAATCAAATTCTTGACGATTGCCAATTGGAGTAGGGATATCCGTGACGCAGCCGTATCGCTTAGAAACGTCTTCATTTGCAAAAGCGTCATCTGGGGGAACGCAAAATTTACTCATTTTCAGAATTCCTTTCTGATCATAAAAAATATTGACCTGATAGTATTTTATACTTGATTTGGGCGGAATGTAAAGCTTTTTAATCAAAATCAAGCGCTCGTGAATATGTTTATAATTAACAATAAAGGGTAAAATATGGTAGAATGAAGACCTGCAAATTGACAAAGACAGCCACAATAATCATACGCATTTGATTATTGAAAGAATGGAGAACGGGTAATAAAAATAAGGTGTACAGATTGAGCGACATTCAAATTCAAAAAGCAATAGACAACTGTACGGTTAGTGAGGAAAGAATGGATTTTAAAAACGCAAATCTGGTGTATTTTACAGGTACTGGAGGAACAGCTCGAGTTGCTGATGCGTTCGAACATTCGTTAAAAAAAAGAGCAATTGCGGTTCAACGCACCGAGTTAAGGGGTATAACTGAGCCAGTTGTGTTTGGCGATGTATTGGTGCTGTTGTTTCCGGTGTATGCATTTAATGCACCAAAACCCATTACGGAGTGGTTAAAAAAAATTCCGCCTGCCAAAGATCGACCGGCGGTGGTCATTTCTGTTTCAGGTGGAGGCGAAATTTCGCCCAATACAGCGTGTCGATGGGCAACAATTCGTCATCTTGAAAGAAAAGGTTATGATGTAATATACGAAAAAATGATGGTTATGCCATCTAATTTTTTGATCGGTTACGATGAAAGCCTTTGCGCCATGGTTCTTCATGCAACACCAGTAATTGTTGAAAAGGTGGTGACTGAAATTATGGTAGGAGAACGGCATCGAACGCAGCCCTATGGCATCGATCGAATCGCATCAAAACTGGGATATTTTGAGATGATTGGGGGAAGGATTTTTGGTCGGCGACTTAAAGTCAACGAGAAATGTATTGAATGCGGATTGTGTGAAAAATTGTGTCCTCAAGAAAATATTAAAATTAGTGAAGGTAGGCACCATTTTGGCAATGAGTGCGTCATCTGTATGCGTTGTATTTATGGCTGCCCTCAAAAGGCTATTGAACCGGGAATTGGAAAATTTGTGGTGCTTTCAGAAGGCTTTGATTTGAATAAAGTCGAAGACCGCATGGATCATCTGACCGTATATCCCCGTATCAGCAGTGCCACCAGCCATTCGTCACTTCGAGGTGTACGGGATTATCTGATTGAAAGTGATTGTTTTAGACAATAAAAGAATTGGGTGTTAAGGAATTGAAAGTGAGAAACAGCAATGGATTATCAGGAACTCAGTGATTTTTTTGTGCATCTGGATCGTTCTTATTTTATTGACAATGAAATGAAAGAATTTGCAGATCGGGATCAACCCCTGTCAATCGGTTATGAACAAACAATTTCTCAACCTTCTCTGGTGCTTGAAATGACTCAGATTCTCGCCCCAGAGAAAAACAGTTGTGTGTTGGAAATTGGAACGGGTTCAGGTTACCAAACAGCACTTCTGGCTAGATTTTCGAAAATGGTTTATACGATTGAACGAATTCCGGAATTATCGGAAACAGCCCAAAAGAGACTTAATAATTTGGGTTACAAAAATATTGTTTATAAAATTGGCGATGGCAGTGAGGGATGGGCTGAATTTGCCCCCTTCAATCGAATAATCGTCACGGCAGCGGCAGAGAGAATTCCCAAGGAACTCATTGATCAGTTGGCCAGAGGTGGAAAAATGATTATCCCTGTGGGGCCGCCGGAATTACAGGAGTTAAAGCTTATATGTAAAGATGATGATGGGCAGCTTAGGCAGCAGACCGTTGATCTGGTACGTTTTGTTGAAATGAAAGGGAAATATGGTTGGAAAAATAAAGCAGCAGTTAAATAGGATGTTTTTAAAACCCCTGAACCCTTTTTTAAAAGAGGATAGGGGTTTTAAATTTTTAGTCGTTATGGAATACAAAAAGCTGGTTGCGACCGGCTTTTTTGGCTCTGATTAGAGCGGTTTCCGAGCGGGTGAAAAGGGTCGTTAAGGAGTTTTCGGAAGTGCTTTTGTCTAAATAAACGCCGGTAGCCACTCCCAGTGATAAAGTGATGATTGTATTAATTGGTGAGGTTTGGTGAGGAATGCTCAAATTTACTACAGTTTTTCTGATGATTTCAGCGATATGGGCGGCTCCCTTTAAATTAGTGTCCGGGAGTAGACAGATAAATTCCTCACCTTCCCAGCGGGCGGCCAGATCACCGGCACGTTTTAATGTTTTTTTGATTGTACCGGCAACTTCCTGGAGACAAGCATCCCCTTCAGCGCGGCCATAAGTCTCATTATATAATTTAAAATAATCAATATCAATTCTGATCATCGAGAGTGGGGTGTTATTTCGTCTGGCTTTGCGAATTTCGATAGTCAGCATTTCTTCGAAACGGCGACGGTTGGCGAGTTGGGTTAAAGCGTCGGTATCGGTTGTGTTACTGAGAATTTCCCGATAATGCTTGAGCGCCAGCTGGTATTTTATTTTTTGCTCGACATTGGGCAGATCAAAGGGCTTGGAAATAAAATCAACAGCACCAGTTTGGGCGCCATGGGCTTTGTTTTCTTTGTCACTCAGAGTCGTTAAAAAAATGATCGGAATACCCATCGTACTTTCTTCCAGCTGAATTTGTTTACTGACTTCAAAGCCATTCATTTCCGGCATACTGAGATCCAACAGAATTAAGTCGGGGACAGGTTTTTGTGTAGCCATAGCTAAGGCAGCTTTTCCGCTGTTGGCAACAGTGATATCATATTTTTCTACCAGAGCCTCAGCAAGCATTTGGGTGTTCTTGGTTGAATCATCAACCACCAGGATTTTCGGTCTCTGATCTAGAACGCCAGAGCTGGTTAATTGAGTCTGATCATTTACGATTTGCTCTAATGCTGTTAGTTCGTCATCTTTGAGGCGAAGGTTTTTATTATACATCGGTAATATATGTTGGGACACACTACGTCCGTTTTTGAGTTTCTGAGACTCATCTCTGAGCAAGAGAACATGAAATGAAAAATCATAGTTGTTCTCATTGTCCCAGGCAGCAGAAAATTTGCCGTTCATGGTTTCAACCAGCGTTTTCACTAGTTCCAGGCCAAAACTGAGATTGTTTGCCATTGTGACGCCGGTGGCATCGGTAAATAAAAAGGGGTCTGCCAAGCCATTTTTTAAGGGCGAAATTCCAGACGTTTTAACATTAAAATAAATCTTAAAAACTGATTTGTCGGTATTTTCCGGGGTAGCTTCAAGGAAAATCTTACCTTGCTCCAGGCATTTCATGGCGTTAAGAATTAAATAGGAGATGATTTGCTTGAGTCGTTGAGGATCACCAACGACAGTCGTTGGAATCTTGGGATGAATTGACAATTCGATGGCAATGTTATGACGCTTGGCGCTGGCGATCAAGGGGATGATTGCATCCTCGACGGTAGTGTGAAAATCAAAAACAATCACATCATGGCCAGTCTTGCTATCGTTTGTCAGAAGCCCATCAATCAGATTTCCCAGAAGTGAAGAGGAAAGATGGATATTCTCCAGACAGGTTTTCTGATCTGATCTGGAATTGGCTTTGCTCATTAACTCAAAAAACAGGAACAGACTTTCCAGAGGTTCCTTTAGTTCATTTGATAAAATCGATATCAATTGATTTTTTAAAAAGTTGGCGCTCTCAGCATCTTTTTTTGCCTGATAGAGTTCAGTCAAATCTTTACCACAACAAAAGATAAGTCCATCGACCCATTTAAACTGCCAGGTTACAAAAAGATAGGAGTCAAAATTGGAGTGTAGACGAGTGGTAAGCGTCAGTGATTCCTTTTCTCCAGTCAATTTTTTTAGGCCAAGAATCAAGTTGGGCACATCGTTGGGATGAACAAGATCAATGAGATTTTTGTCATAAAGATCTGGATTCAGGTAGCCCAGCTTCGTTTCCCAAACCTGATTTGTTTGTAAAATAGCCCCTCGTTCATCGGCAATGCAAAGAAATTCTGTACTGATGGTAAAAAATAAGTCAAGGAGTTGACGACTTTGTTTACTAAGCGAAAATAGATTGTTCATAGCAATACTCCTTCAGCAAGTAAGAAGATTCGATAATTCAGACGCCAGGTGACCAGGTGTTTTTGATTTTGACATTCCGTTCTTTAAATTCAGGAATAATCGTTTTGGTGTTCCCGATTTTGTCTTTGAAACGCTGGATAATTTCGAAATCATCACGAAAATGCATGGGAATGAGTACCTTGGGATGAAAGGTTTCGATAAAATATTCGCCCGCTTTGTAGAAGGAGTCGCCCAGACGGGGATCCACCGGAACAAAGGCGAATTCCATGGGCAGGTTCTTCATTTTTTCCAGTTCAGCTTTATAGTCCTTTTCTTCCTGTATCGGATCGATATTTGGTTTTTCATTGGTGTCCCAGTCCCACCAATTGAGATCCCCGGCGTGGAAAATCCGATGGGAATTGGTAGCAATATAAAATGAGATACCTTGATCAGTGGAACCAAAAGTTTTGATGTCCATCCCACCCAGCGACATGTGCTGGTAGGGGCCAATAGTATGGGTTTTATGAGTAGAGGCTTTGGGGATATCATCACTTAATATATAGGTAGGGTGATAAACCCGTTCGGTTGAAAAAATATCAGCGGTGTAGTGGTCGCCGTGACCATGAGACACAAAAAAATAATGAGGAAGTCCCTTGCGAAGGAGACTGGTTGGGATATGGGTAAAACAATCAAAGATCAGTGTTTTATCTGCTAATTGAATTAAAAAGCCGCTATGATGCAAATGGAAAATTTTCATATGTTACCTCTCTTGGATCTTTTTTATATCGAGTAATTGGTTAGTACTATATTACCCAAATATAATGCAATTATACTTCAAATTATACCGGAATCGATTAAAAATTTGAAAATAAACGGATAAACTTGAAAAATATTCGGGAAAATAAAAAAATAATCCGAACGTTTTAAATTCTATTGATATTATTGTTCGGAAATAGTAAAATAAGTTTATCATTTAAAAAGGTGGAAAAATTGTGATAAAACGAATTTTTGTAGAAAAAAAAGACGAATTTGAAGTAGAAGCCAAGTCGTTGACACATACCTTTCAACGGATTCTAAAGATTCAAAAGCTTGAATCCATGCGTATAGTATATCGATATGATGTCCAAGACGTGGCAGATGAGTTGTTTGATCAGATTATTAGCACTATTTTATCCGAACCCAATGTTGATCAGGTATTTGAAGACTGTCTTGAAACGAGAGTTGATGAAAAAATATTTGGAATTTCGTATCTGCCTGGGCAATACGATCAGCATGCCGATTCCGCGATTCAGTGCATTCAGATCGTATCCGGTGAACGGGCTTTAGTTAAAGTCGCAAAAATTGTTGTACTCACAGGGGAATTAACTCAAAATGAATTTGAGAGTATTAAGCACTACATGATTAATCCAGTGGATTCTCAGGAAGCCAGTTTAGAACCTTTTACAACCCTGGCTGATGAGGTTCGTGAGCCAAATGATATCAAACCGCTGGATCGTTTTATCACGCTAAATGGTGATCAATTAGAAGCGTTTCGTCTGGATCACGGATTTGCCATGACAACTGAGGACATTATATTTGTTCAGAATTATTTTAATAAAGAAGAACAGCGGAATCCGACCATTACGGAATTAAAGGTAATTGATACCTATTGGTCGGATCATTGTCGTCATACGACTTTTTTAACTCAGATTAAGCAGGTGCAGTTTCTGGGCGATGACCCCATTTCACAGGCGATGAAACGGGCCTATGCTGATTATTGTCAGGCCAGAACGGATCTATACGGCGAAAATTCCGAACGACCAATGAGTCTGATGGATCTGGCGGTTATTGGTACCAAAGCACTTAAAAAAGCGGGGCGGATTCCAGATCTGGATGAATCAGAAGAAATCAATGCCTGTAGCATCAACATGGTTGTCGATCATGATGGTGTCGACGAAGAATGGCTACTGATGTTTAAAAATGAAACCCATAACCATCCCACCGAAATCGAACCGTTTGGCGGGGCTGCGACTTGTCTGGGTGGGGCTATCCGGGATCCACTTTCCGGTCGAAGTTATGTTTATCAGGCAATGCGGGTAACTGGTGCCTGGGATCCCCGGGCGGCCATTGAAGATACCTTACCGGGCAAATTGCCGCAACGTAAAATTTCGACGGAAGCGGCCCATGGATACAGTTCATATGGGAATCAGATCGGTTTGGCAACTGGTCAGGTAACGGAAGTTTATGATCCCGGTTTTCTGGCCAAGCGGATGGAAGTCGGGGCCGTGATTGCTGCGGCACCCAAAGAAAATGTCATCCGGGAACGCCCAGCTCCTGGCGATGTGGTGTTGCTAGTTGGTGGTCGGACTGGCCGGGATGGTTGCGGTGGTGCCACCGGTTCATCTAAGGCCCATACTGAAGAATCGATTCTGGAAAGTGGGGCTGAGGTTCAAAAAGGAAATCCCGTCGAAGAAAGAAAAATCCAACGCTTATTCCGCAGTAAAGAACTGGCGAATCTCATTAAACGTTGTAACGACTTTGGTGCTGGCGGGGTATCGGTGGCCATTGGCGAACTGGCAGATAGTCTGGAAATCGATTTGGATAAGGTGCCAAAAAAATATGAAGGCTTGGATGGCACCGAACTGGCCATTTCTGAATCCCAGGAACGAATGGCTGTGGTGGTCGATCCTAAAGATGTGGATACCTTTATTTCTATGGGAAAAGCTGAAAACCTGGAGATTACCCCAGTTGCCGTTGTCACCGATTCAGGTCGGTTGATCATGAAATGGCGGGGTGCAGAAATCTTGAATATTTCCCGATCCTTTCTTGAAACCAACGGTGCACCACAATTTATTGATGTGGTAGTTGAGTCACCAATAGAAATAGATAGCGCAATAAAAACAGCGGATCAAGACCCGAAAAAAGATGAACAATTCGATTTTATCAATCAAATGAAAGAGACGCTAAAAGATCTGAATGTAGCCAGTCAGCGAGGTATGGTGGAAATGTTTGACTCAACCATTGGCGCTGGCACTGTGGCGATGCCCTATGGCGGCAAAAACGCTTTGTCACCAATGGACGGGATGATCGCCAAGATTCCGATGATTCATGGCGACACTACCACCTGCAGCATGATGACCTTTGGTTACAATCCGACCATCGCCAAAAGCAGTCCCTTTCTAGGCGGGATGATGGGAGTGCTTGAATCGCTGTCCAAACTGGTTGCGATGGGGGGCGATTATAAAAAGGCCCGCCTCAGTTTCCAGGAATATTTTGAACGGTTGGGCAAAGAACCAATTAAATGGGGCCGCCCTTTTGCGGCGCTCTTAGGGGCCCATCAGGTTCAGACAGCCATGGGAACGCCAGCCATTGGTGGCAAGGATAGTATGTCAGGCAGCTTTGGCGAACTGACCGTTCCACCAACCCTGATTTCTTTTGCAGTGGTGACAACTCACGTGGAATCAGTGATAACCAGTGAACTCAAGTCCAGTGAGTCATTGTTACAATTGTTTAGTTTACCGTTAGATAAAAATGGAGTACCGGACTTAGTTGCGGTGAAAGCTGTTTATGATGTCATCATTAAAGCGAATCGGGAAGGCAAAATATTGAGCGCCAAAACAATCGGTTATGGCGGTTTGGCTGAAGCAGTGACAAAAATGGCATTTGGTAACGGCATCGGGGTTGACATCAATGATCGGATCGATCCCGCCTTCTTGTTTAAACCACTGTATGGCAGTATCTTGATCGAAAGTTTTGAAATTCTGGAGGGCTCAACCCCCATTGGCAAGACCACTGATAATAATAAAATTGTATTTGGCAGTGATGCCATCGCAATTAATGAATTGATCGAAGTCTGGGAAGCACCACTGCGGTCAGTTTATCCTGAAAAAGCAGAAATCAGTGGGGCCGTGGAAACCTTAAGCTTTAAGGTCACACCGATTGTATACCACAAAGATAAACTAGCCAAACCTCAGGTATTTATCCCGGTCTTCCCGGGAACTAACTGTGAATACGACTCGGTCAAAGCCTTTGAGAATGCCGGTGCAAAAGCGGTGACGACGATTTTCAGAAATCAGTCAGCGCAGGATATAATCAACTCCATTGACGAAATGGCGGCGCAGATCAGAGCATCCCAGATGATAATGATTCCTGGTGGGTTTAGTGCTGGGGATCAACCGAACGGTTCCGGTAAATTTATTGCCTCGGTTTTTAGAAATCCCAAGATGATGGATGCCGTCATGGATTTGCTCAATAACCGGGATGGGTTGGTATTGGGGATCTGTAATGGCTTCCAGGCCCTGATTAAGCTGGGACTGGTTCCCAATGGTGAAATCTGTGAAATTACCGAGGAGATGCCGACCTTAACCTTTAACACCATCGGCCGCCATGTGTCCACCATTCCGATGACTCGAATCAGCTCCAATCTGTCGCCCTGGTTGGCCAATACCAAGGTCGGGGATATTCATCGGATGCCCATGTCGCATGGCGAAGGTCGTTTTGTCGCCAGTGATGCGGTGCTGAAAATCCTCATCGAAAACGGTCAGATTGCTACCCAATATGTGGATTTTGAGGGTGCCGCCACCCTTGATGGCCGCTTCAATCCCAACGGTTCTGTTTATGCGGTTGAAGGCATCACCAGCCAGGATGGCCGGGTCCTTGGGAAAATGGGTCACTCCGAACGAATCGGCAAGAATCTCTATAAAAATATTCCCGGCAATATGGATCAGCAGATCTTTAAAGCTGGCGTCAATTATTTTAAATAAATTATAAATAAGAAAACTAGTGTTAGAAAATTTAAGAAGCAAACACGAAGGAGATTAAAAAATGAGTACACCAAAAGTTGCGGTTATCATGGGCAGTGATTCTGATTTTGAGATTGTCAAAAAATGTCTGATTGCGCTGGAGAAATTTGGCATTGAATATGATGTTCAGGTTATCTCAGCCCACCGCAATCCCCACAAAATCTTTGACTATGCCACTACTGCCGAAGATCGGGGGATTGAAGTTTTCATTGCGGCAGCGGGAAAAGCGGCCCACTTGCCGGGAGTTATCGCTGGGATCACACCACTTCCGGTCATTGGCATTCCGATTCAAACCTCTTTTCAAGGTGGACTGGATTCGCTCTTGTCAATCGTTCAGATGCCATCCGGCGTACCAGTGGCCACAGTCGCTGTCAATGGCGCCGAAAATGCCGGGATTTTAGCCGCTCAGATGCTGTCAATCAAATACCCGGAGATCCGCGAAAAAATGAAGGCTTTCAAAATTCAGTTAAACGACGAAGTAATTGCGAAAAATGAAAAGGTTCAGGAAATCTTATAAGACATTTACAAGCACAGCATTGATTTAAATCAAATTTTAAGGAGATTAAAATGGAAAAATTAGAACAGTTATACGAAGGTAAAGCCAAGAAAGTTTTTAAAACCGATAATCCCAACGAATTTATTATTGAGTATAAGGATGACGCGACTGCTTTTAACGGCGAGGTCAAAGGCAGCATTGGTGGCAAAGGTGTCATCAATAATAAAATGACCGGTGTCATTTTCACAATGTTGGAAGAGAATGGTATCCCTACTCATTTTGTTAAAATTCTCTCTGAAAATGAACAGCTGGTTAAAGCAGTCACGATTTTCCCATTGGAAGTGATTATCCGCAACACCGCTGCCGGTTCCATTTGCAAACGCCTTGGCTTGGAAGAAGGCTTGAAACTGGAGTCGCCAATTTTTGAATTCTGTTATAAAAACGATGATTTTGGGGATCCGGTCATCAATGATTATCATGCCATTGCCATGAAACTGGCCACTGCCGAAGAAATTGAGACAATCCGTGAAATGACCTTTAAAATCAATGAGATCTTAAAAACATATTTCCTGGAAAAAGGCATCAATTTAGTGGACTTTAAGATTGAGTTTGGTAAAACCAGTGATGGTCAAATTGTTCTGGCCGATGAGATTTCACCGGATACCTGTCGCTTCTGGGATGTGAAAACCAATGAAAAACTGGATAAAGACCGCTTCCGTAGAAACCTTGGCCATATCGAAGAAGCCTACGAAGAAATGCTCAAACGGGTGCAGGCATAAAAAATCACTCGTATCATATAAAAGTTCGAGTGCGGGAAAAATAAAATCAAATACCTGGAGGATACACACACCAATGATAAATGACAAGTTTCGCGATGAATGTGGAATAATGGGGGCCTATCTCAAATCGAAAGAGAATAATTGTTCTTCCTATATCTATTATGGACTTTATGCGCTTCAGCACCGCGGTCAGGAAAGCGCTGGTATATCAGTTAACAAAGACGGAAAGATTTCGACCCACAAAGAAACGGGCCTGGTCTGTGATGCATTTAAAGGCAACGTATTAAAACAGCTTAAAGGTAATATCGGAATCGGTCACGTTCGTTATTCCACTTCAGGCGAAGATGGGGTCACAAATGCTCAACCATTAACGGTTAATCACAGTATGGGCCAAATAGCTTTGGCACATAATGGAAATCTCATCAATGATAGTGCTTTACGGAACATGCTGGAAGACTCTGGCGTTGTTTTTCAGACGACTATTGATACCGAGGTAATGGTCAACATTTTAGCCAGAGGCCTGCGCCACGGGATGATTGAAGCGATTCAACGAATGGTCGAAATCATCAAGGGGGCCTATGCTCTGGTAATCACGGTTGGCGATAAACTGGTGGGCGTTCGTGATCCCTATGGTTTGCGGCCGCTTTGTATTGGTAAGAAGGATGAAGATTATTTTCTGACATCGGAAAGCTGTGCCCTGGATGCGATTGGGGCGGAACTGGTTCGCGATGTTGAACCCGGCGAAATTGTTGTCATTGACGAAAACGGCTTAACCAGTTATGGCCAAAACAACTGGGTTAAAAAGAAAGCCTGTATTTTCGAGTTGATTTATTTTGCCCGTCCCGATTCGGTGATGGATGAAACATCTGTTTATGCGGCTCGTCATAAAGCTGGTGAAATTCTTGCCAAAGAGTCACCAGTTGAAGCCGATGTAGTCATTGGGGTGCCGGATTCAGGAATTGGCGCAGCCATCGGTTATGCTGAAGCATCAGGGATTCCCTATGGTGTCGGCTTGATTAAAAATAAATACATTGGCCGAACCTTTATTCAACCCAATCAGAAGTTGCGGGAAGAAGGGGTGCGGATAAAACTCAACCCATTAAAAGAAACCATTAAAGGCAAACGGGTCATTATTATCGACGATTCCATCGTTCGGGGGACTACCTCTAAACGATTGGTTGAAATTTTGAGACAGGCTGGCGCGACTGAAGTTCATTTCCGGGTTACCAGTCCACCGGTAGCGCACACCTGCCATTTCGGGATTGATACCCCCCGCCGTAAATACCTGATCGGCGCAAAAAAAACGGTGGAAGAAATACGCGATATTTTAGGTGCCGATTCGCTGGCCTATATTTCATTGGAGGGCTTAACCGAATCTGTCGGCGGTAAAACAACCTTCTGCCGGGCCTGCTTTGACGGGGAATATCCGATGGAAGTGCCAATTTTAAATGCCAACGACTAATTGGCAAGTGATGCTAGAAACTGGAACTAAAAATAGATGGAGGAAACATGTCAGAAAATCAGATAAAAACAGATGCCTATCGACAAGCCGGAGTGGACGTTGAAGCGGGTTACGAATCGGTTAAACTAATGAAGGCCGATGTCAAGCGGACCTTTAACGATCGGGTTCTTTCGCACCTGGGCGGATTTGGCGGGCTGTTCGAACTGCCCGCAGGTTATCAGAAACCAGTCCTGGTTTCCGGAACCGATGGCGTTGGTACCAAACTACGGCTGGCCTTTATGATGGATCGCCATGATACCATTGGCATCGACTGTGTGGCGATGTGTGTTAATGATATCTTGTGTCAGGGCGCCCAACCAATGTTCTTTTTGGACTACATTGCCTGCGGCAAAAACTATCCGGAAAAAATTGCCACCATTGTTAAAGGGATTGCTGAAGGTTGTATTCAGGGGAATATGGCCTTAATCGGTGGCGAAACGGCGGAAATGCCAGACATGTATGGCCTGGATGAGTATGATCTGGCCGGTTTTGCGGTGGGCATTGTTGAAAAAGATGATATTGTCACTGGTGCGAATATTGCTGAAGGGGATGTGTTGGTGGGGCTACCATCCTCCGGGGTTCACAGTAATGGTTTTTCGCTGGTTCGAAAGGTTTTATTCAAAGATCTGTCGCTGGACATCAATACCTATGTGGAGGATCTCGGTATGACCCTGGGTGAAGCCCTGCTGACACCGACCCGAATTTATGTAAAAGCCTTGGCCGATCTGATCAAACCATGCAAAATTAAGGGCATGAGCCATATCACTGGCGGCGGTTTCTATGAAAACATACCCCGGATGATTCCTGATGGACTTTGCGCCAAGGTCGATGCCAGTGTGATCGAAACCCTGCCGATTTTTAAATTTATCCAGGAAGCGGGAAAAATTGCCGCTGAAAGCATGTATGCCACCTTTAATATGGGGATTGGCCTGGTGGCTGTTCTGCCAGCTGACCAGGTTGAAGCCTTTCTATCCGGTTTAACTGCCAAGGGCGAAAAGCCGGTTATTCTCGGTTCCATTGTAAAAGGAGAGGAAAAAATCGAGCTATGTCTGTAAAAGCTTTAAAAAAAATCGGTGTGCTGGTTTCCGGTGGCGGAACAAATTTTCAGTCCCTGATTGATACCATTCATCACAAATATGGTGAAATTGTGGTCGTTATTTCCAATAACCGCCATGCCTTTGGTCTGGAACGGGGAGAAGCCGCCGGGATTCCGGCAGTGGCCGTCAATCCCAAGGGTTATCCCAGTAATGAAGCCTTTGATCAAAAAATTGTCGAGATTTTAAGAGGCTATGATGTCGATCTGGTGGTGCTGGCCGGCTATATGAAAATTATTACCCCGGCCTTTGTGGAAGCTTACCCCAATGCCATTATTAACATTCATCCGGCCCTGATTCCATCTTTTTGCGGAGCCGGGTTTTATGGGATGCGTGTTCATCAAGCCGTCATCGATTATGGCGTGAAGGTCACCGGGGCAACGGTTCACTTTGTTAACAAAGTGGCAGATGGCGGCCCGGTAATTATGCAGGAAACTGTTATTGTTGCCGAAGACGACACCCCGGAATCGATCCAGCAGAAAGTTCTCAAAATTGAACACGAGCTTTTACCAAAAGCGGTGAAGGCGTTTTGTCTTGATCAATTGTCAGTGACAGGCCGAATTGTCAAAAATAAAACAGTATAGATTTGATAAAAAACACAGGGAACTTATTAGAGTTATAAATTTGGAGGAATAAAATGAGAGCATTGTTAAGTGTATCGGATAAACGTGGGATTGTCGAATTTGCAAAAAAACTGGCAGAAATGGGATGGGAAATCCTGTCTACCGGGGGAACCGCCAAAGCTCTACGAGAAGCAGGATTGACAATTACCGGCGTTTCCGAAGTGACCGGCTTTCCGGAATGTCTGGACGGACGGGTCAAAACCCTGCATCCGAAGATCCACGGTGGGATTCTGGGTATCCGCAATAATCCCGATCATCAGAAACAGATGGCAGAGCTTGAGATTACTCCCATTGATCTGTTGGTCATTAACCTCTACCCATTTAAGAATACGATTCTGAAAGAAGGGGTTGCCTTTGAAGATGCGGTCGAAAACATCGATATCGGCGGACCAACGATGTTGCGCTCGGCAGCCAAAAACTTCAATGACGTAACTGTCGTAGTCGATCCGGAAGACTATGCTGTAGTGCTCGCAGAACTGGAAGCAAACGGTCAAACAAACTATCAAACCCGCTATAAGCTGGCCTTAAAAGTGTTTGAAACGACCTCCAACTATGATACGATGATTGCTGACTACTTAAGAAAACGAATCGACGGGGAAGTCTTACAAGACACCATCACGATGACCTTTGAGAAGGTTCAGGATCTGCGATACGGTGAAAATCCCCACCAAAAAGCTGCTTTCTATGGCGAAGTCGTGCCGGTTAAAGGCGCCCTCACCGCCGCCAAACAACTCCAGGGCAAAGAACTTTCCTATAATAATATCAACGACACCAATGGGGCTCTGGAAATCCTAAAGGAATATGGGGATGAACCCACCATCGTCGCGGTTAAGCATGCCAATCCCTGTGGCATTGCCAGTGACGAAAAAATTGCGGTGGCTTACAAAAAAGCCCATGACAGCGATCCGGTTTCGATTTTTGGTGGCATTATTGCCTCGAATCGCTTGATTGATGAGGCCGCCGCCAAAGAAATGGTGGAAACATTCCTGGAAGTAATCGTTGCACCGGGATTTACACCAGAAGCTTTGACAGTGCTGGCCGCGAAACCAAATCTGCGCTTATTGGAGCTGGCCGACATCATTCACAACGAACCCAGTTATGAAGTCAAAAAAGTGATGGGTGGTCTGCTGGTTCAGGAACGTGATACCAGCTTGTATGATGAGTTAAAAGTCGTCACCAAACGTCAGCCCAGCGAAGCCGAAATGGCCGAATTGCTGTTTGCCTGGAAAGCGGTTAAAAACACCAAATCCAACGCCATCAGTCTGACTAAAAATAAATGTCTGATTGCCAACGGACCGGGCCAGGTCAATCGGGTCGGCGCTCTGGAAAACGCCATCCGTCAGGCCGGTGAAAACGTCAGAGGCGCAGTGATGGCATCGGACGCCTTCTTCCCCTTTGACGACAGTGTCAAGGCTGCCGCCGCAGCCGGTATTACCGCCATCATCCAACCCGGTGGGGCTGGAAAAGATGCAGATTCAATCAAAGCCTGTGATGAGGCGGGGATTGCGATGGTGTTTACTGGCATGCGCCACTTCAAACACTAGTTTTGCGTCGATAATTGCCCGACTTCTGCGTTGGAGACGGTTTTGGCCTTGGTCACGTATTAATAGATACGCTCCCGTCGGCCAAAACCGTCTCCGCCTTGAATTCGAACAATTCTCTTTGCAAAACGAGGTGTTATAAAAAATGAAAGCAAAACGAGGAGAGACAGATGAAAATATTAATGATTGGATCCGGTGGTCGGGAGCATGTGTTGACATGGAAGCTTGCCCAAAGCCCCCGGGTTGAAAAAATATATGCCGCCCCGGGCAACGGCGGCATGGCAGAATTGGCCGAATGTGTGGATTTGTCGGTGGAAGATATTCCCGGCTGTTTGGCTTTTGCCAAAGAACATCAGATTGATCTTACCGTTGTCGGTCCCGAAGTCCCCCTAGTTATGGGAATGGTCGACGCTTTTGAAGCGGCTGGTTTAAAAGTTTTTGGTCCTAACAAACATTGTGCTCAGTTTGAGGGCAGCAAAGCCTTTACCAAGAAATTTTTATTCCGTCACAATATTCCCACGGCGGCCTATAAAGAATATACCGATTTTGATGAAATTATCAAAGATCTGGGTGTTTATGGCTATCCAATGGTAATCAAGGCTGATGGTCTGGCCGCCGGTAAAGGGGTACTGATCCCCGAAAATGAAACCGATGCCCGAGCCGGCATGGAAATGATCATGAAAAAAAGGGAATTCGGAGAAGCTGGCGATAAGGTCGTGATCGAAGAATTCTTAACCGGACAGGAAGCCTCGATGCTCTGTTTTGTCGATGGTAAAACGATTGTCCCGATGGAAAGTGCTCAGGACTACAAACGGGCCTATGACAATGATGAAGGCTTAAATACCGGCGGCATGGGAACCTATTCCCCCAATGTGCTGTTTGCCGATGAAACCCTGAACAAGCGCATCAAAGCAGAGATTCTGGATCCGATTATCAATGGTTTTATTGCCGATGGGATGGATTTTAAAGGTGTTCTGTTTATTGGCCTGATGATTGATAATGGTGTCCCGAAGGTTCTTGAATTTAACGTTCGCTTTGGTGATCCTGAAGCCCAGAGCGTTCTGATGCGGTTGGAATCGGATCTGGTCGAAATCATGGAAGCTGTCATTGATGGCAAGCTGGCTGATTGTGAGATCAAATGGAGTAGTAAAGAAGCTGTTTGCGTAGTCATCGCTTCCGGCGGCTACCCCGGCACTTACGAAAAAGGCAAGGTTATCACCGGCATTGAAGATATGCAAGACTGCGTCGTTTTCCACGCCGGAACCAAGCTGGTCAACGGCGAACTACAAACCAACGGCGGCCGGGTCCTCTGTGTCACAGCGCTGGGCGAAACTCGTGAAGCCGCCAGAAAAACCGTTTACGCCAACATCGGCAAAATCCACTTTGAAGGCGCCCAATACCGAACTGATATTGCAAAGTTTAACTAGCGGAAATTCATACTAAATTTGAAACTGAGCATAGTGACTTGGTTATGGATAATCCAACCCATTAATTTAAGAATTAGTGGGTTTTTCCATTTTAGGTTTGCACTGGGTTGAATTAAAGTCTAAAATAGAGGGTATAAAATTAAAAAATCCTGGTACAAAAAAATCAATCAGCTTAGCGTTGGTTGGCACGACGACTCCGATCATTTGAAGATGAACCGGTCGCTCGCAGCTGATAAACACAGCTGATTAGCATAAGCATGAGGAGTTAACGTGAAAAATAATATTGGTTTTATCGGTTGCGGAAACATGGCAAAGGCTATGATTGGTGGTTTGGTAAAGGGTGAATTATTCCGGCCGGAAAATATTCACTGTTATGATCCTGAAGACGCCGCCAGAGCTCAGGTGGCGGAAGAATATGGTGTTACGATTCAGGATTCCAATATAGCCGTGGCAGCCCAGGCAGACTATCTGGTTTTGGCAGTGAAACCCTTTTTATATGGCAAGGTGCTGGCGGAAATTGCCGGGAGTATCAAACCGTCGGTAATTATCGTCTCGATTGCAGTCGGTGTTGGCTTTGATGACATCAAGGAATTTTTGGGCAGCGATGTTAAAGTAATCAGAACCCAGCCTAGCACTCCGGCATTTGTCGGAGAATCCGATTCAACTCTGTGTCCGGATGATATCATGACGCAAGAGGACATTCAGGATATCATCACGATTTTTGAGAGCTTTGGTAAAGCTGAAATTATTAGTGAGAAGCTGATGGACGTGGTGCCCGGAATCGCTAGCTCAGCACCGGCCTATACGATGCTGCTGATTGAGGCCATGGCCGATGGTGGGGTTCTTCATGGCTTCCCCCGGGATCAGGCCTATCGCTTGTCAGCCCAGGCAGTTTATGGTGCCGCCAAACTGGTTCTGGAATCCGGCGAACATCCCGGAAAACTCAAAGATCAGATCTGTACCCCCGGGGGAACCACCATCGAAGCCGTCCGGGTTCTGGAAGCCAAAGGCTTCAGAGACGCTGTCATTTCAGCAGTTGACGCCTGCGCCAGAAAATCATTGGCAATGAGTAAGAAACAAGATTAATGTACAAATAGCATAAAACTAACCCTTTAGTTAGAGGTTGTCAATAAACTACCGTACCGACCAATTGTTAATCTGTTGTTCGCTGCGCCATGCGAAATCCGCTTTGCTCCTTTCGCATTGGTCGCGGGCAGTCGCCAACTACAAGCAAGCTTGTGATTGGCTCGTTGCCTGCGCGCAGAATCGGACAGGCTCTGCCGTGTCCGCTCCGATGCGTACAACATGATGTAACAATTGTCGGTACTGGGTTATCTTTTTTGACAGTCTGAACCCTTTAATAAAATCAAAGGTTATTGCGGAAGTTTGGTTAATCCATTAAGGAGATGATTTATCATGGATGAAGGATTAATTAAAAAAATACGACGAAATATGAGTCTCGAAGAAATGGTCTCGCTCTGTTCCGGCCGAACCGACTGGGAAACCATGGGCTATTCCAAATACGGCATCGAGCCGGTATTTATGGCCGACGGCCCCCATGGCATGCGGGTGATTGAAAATGAAGGCGCACTGGGGATTCCCCAGGGTAAACCGGCCACCTGTTTTCCGCCGGCGGTGCTCTCGGCCTGTTCCTGGGACGAAGGTCTGCTTGAATTTGTGGGCCGAACCATTGCCTTGGAGGCCCGCAGTCTGGGCGTTGATCTAATTTTGGGGCCCGGCATCAATATTAAGCGATCGCCTTTGTGCGGACGTAATTTTGAATATTTTTCAGAAGATCCGCTGTTGTCAGGCCGGTTGGGGAAAAGTTTTATTCTCGGCGCAAAAGATCATGGCGTGGGAACGACAGTCAAGCATTATCTGGCCAACAATCAGGAAACCCGGCGCATGACGGTGGACGAAAAGATTGATATCCGGGCGCTGCGGGAAATCTATTTAAAACCCTTTGAGATCGCCATCAAAGAAGGAAAACCGATGGCGGTGATGTGTTCCTATAACAGCATCAATGGCAAGTTTGTCTCCCAGAGCAATTATTTTCTGACCCAACTGCTCCGTAATGAGTGGGGTTTTGACGGGATTGTCATCTCCGATTGGGGGGCTGTCTATGATCGGGTCAGAGGGGTATTGGCGGGAATGGATCTGGAAATGCCCGGCAATGGCGGTGTCAATAATCAAAAGATATTTGACCGGATCAAAGAAGGGAAACTGAAAGTCACCATTCTCAATGAGATGGTGGAACGGCTGATTCGGTTTTCCTTTCAGGCTAAGGAAAACCGTCGCAATTATGCTACTAATCTGGAAATTGAACCAAAAGGTCATCACAAAATCGCCCAACTGGCGGCGGTTGAAAGTATGGTGCTGCTTAAAAATGAAGCGTGTATTCTGCCCATTGATCGGACCAAAATCAAGAAGCTGGCGATTATCGGAAGCATGGCTTTTGATCCCCGCTATCAGGGCAGCGGCAGCTCAAAAATAAATCCCTACCATATCGATTCACCTTATGAACGGATTAAAAAATTGGTGGGCGATGAAATCCAGTTGTTCCCGCATCAGGGCTATATTCATGATGAGGTGGTGGAGCAGATTCATTTGGCCGAGCAGGCGGAGGAAGTCGCAAAAAACTCCGAAATGGCATTGTTATTCGTGGGTTTGCCGGATCACGATGAGTCAGAAGGTTATGACCGGACCCATTTGCATCTGCCCCAAAAACAACTTGCCCTGATCCGTAAGATCTGCAAGGTTCAACCTAAGACGGTGGTGATTGTTCAGAATGGCGGCGTTGTTGATATGAGCTGGGAACACCAACCCCAGGCCATCGTCGAGATGTTTTTAGGCGGTCAGGCGGGCGGTGATGCCATTGCCAAGCTTTTATTTGGCGAAAATAATTTCTGCGGCAAGCTGGCGGAAACCATTCCAATGCGGCTGGAAGACACCCCGGCTTATATTAATTTTCCGGGAATCCATGATGAGGTGGTTTACGGCGAAAGTATTTTTGTCGGCTACCGATATTACGACTTTACGAAGAAGAAGGTCCGTTTTCCCTTTGGATTTGGGCTCAGCTACACCGATTTTAACTATGAACCGATTGATGAGCCAGCGTTAACAATCGATGCAGAAAAAATGGTTACCGTTAGATGCCGTGTTACCAATTCCGGCGTAATGAACGGCAAGGAAATTGTTCAGTTATACACGGGAAAATCAGATACCGCCATCCTGCGGCCACTGCGGGAACTGCGGGCCTTTAAAAAAGTCTTCATCCCGGCGGGGCGTTCGGCCGAGGTCAGCTTTGAGTTGGGACTCAGTGATTTTTGCTATTATAATCCCACCACCAAATCCTGGGAACATGAGTCGGGCAGTCACCAGATCTATATCGGGTCATCCAGCCGGGATTTGCCGATTGTCTATGCGGTTCAGATTACCAAAGATCTGATCCATCCGATCAACCCCTTATCCTATCTCAGCGATTTTGAAAAAACCGAGCGGGGACAGACGATCTTAAAACTACTGCTCTCGGGCTTTGAAGAAATCATGGGGGATGACCAGACCAGAGAAGATGACTTTTTTATGACGATGCTGGCCAACACCCCCTTGCGCAAACTGGTTGAGTTTTCCAATGGCATCTTCACCGAAGAATGTATTGATAAGATTATTGAACTGGTCAATTCAGATCAGTCACTGGAAGGGATTACCTTCGAAAAGTTGGTTAATTGTACCGAAAAGAAAAAGGGTTTTTTCAAAAGTCTTTTCGGTGGTAATGAGGAAGAGTACCTCTGTATCCATTCTAAAGTTCGGGATCTGGTCGAGGATGAGGATGTTATGCAGATTCTCCGAAATTATTTTGGTGACGAAACTTTTGAAAGTGACTATCTGCAAATGGCCATCAAAATGGGAATCTGCTTTGATAAGGCTCAGAAATTACTGCCCGATGACTTTTTTTCCGACGAAAAGCTTAAGGATATCGATCGGGATCTCAAAGTACTGGCAAAGCTAAAAAAGAAGTAAGATGATTAAGAAAAAGCGTACCGATTTGTTACAATCTAAAATCGGTACCTTCTCTTTGTCGGGCTGGGGTATTATTTTAAAATAGTTCAGCAAATAATAATTAAGAAGGAAAGCAAAAGATGAATACACTCACCATTGATACATCCACTATTGTGGCAACGGTTGCCATATTAAATGAAGAAAAACTAGTCGGCGAAATGATTATCAATCATCAAAAAAAACATTCCGAAAAACTGATGATAGCCATCGATCATTTGCTCAGTGATGGGGGTCTTTCGATTCAGGATATTGATGTTTTCGGCATTGTCTCCGGCCCCGGTTCCTTTACCGGCTTGCGCATTGGTATGGCGACCGTCAAGGGCTTTGCTCAGGCTCTGAATAAACCGGTGGTGGGAGTATCCACCCTGGAAAGCCTGGCCATGAATATTCCCTTTGCCAATGGTCTGATCTGTCCGATTCTGGATGCCCAGCGTAACCAGACCTATACTGGTGTTTTTCATTTTGAAGACGGCCAACTGGTTCAGGATCTGGCCGATGCGGTGATGGAAATTGACGAGCTCATTACTTTTTTACAAGGGCGAAAAGAGACCATCTATTTCTTGGGTGATGGCTTACCCCGCTTTTCACAAATCCTGCAGGGAGCGATTCCTACCGCCCGGATCGTTCCCAATTATCTCAACATGAACCGGGCCTCGTCAGCCGCTGCCCTGGTCCTTAAGCGGGCCTTAAAGGGGGCGACCAGCCATTATCGGGAAGTGGAACCCTTTTATATTCGGCCTTCCTACGCCGAAGAGCATAAAAAATGATGATCCATTATCGACTGATGGAGTCCCGGGATGTCCCCGGCGTTTTTAAGGTGGATCAGGCCTGCTTTTCACACAATTGGACCGAGGATTCCTATAAGGCAGAAACTAACAATATCCTCTCCAATTATATTGTCGCTGAATTAGATGGCGAAATTATTGGTTTTGGTGGCTTCTGGCAGGTGATTGATGAAGCCCACATTACCAATATCGCAGTACTGGAAGCCTATCGCCAGACCGGGGTGGGGCAAAATATTATCAATGCAATGCTGGCCCTGGCACTGGAGCAAGGTTGTGTGGCGATGACACTGGAGGTCAGGGCGGATAATCAGCCGGCTATCAATTTTTATCTGAAAAACCAATTTACCCGGCAAGGACGACGCAAAGATTACTATGGCACGGGAATGGACGGAATCATCATGTGGAGGTACAAACTTGAATAAAACCATCAAAATAGTTACAGTGTTGCTGGGAATCCTTTTTCCGGTTATTATTTTTATCAGCGGCATTGAAGCAGCGGTGTTTGACAAAGCGTTTTACATGGATCAGATGGAAAAAAATCAGGTCACTGATAACACTGGTATCTATCCCCCAGATATGGAACTGGTGGTCGATGAAATCATCAGCTACCTCAAGGGCGACCGGAAGGATTTTGACATCCAAGCCCGTTTAGCCATTGGAAGTGCCAAAAACGTTGTCGACAGTGTTTCAATTTTTAATGACAAAGAAATCACCCATATGGACGATGTCAGAGACTTGTTGCTTTTCTTTCTCGGTCTTCGGGACGCCGCTCTGATTCTGGCGCTGATCGCTTTTCTGGTGCTGTTAAAATACGATCGCCAGGCCATTATCAAGGCCTTGTTCTATGGATCGGCCACGTTTTTGGTGATCTTGCTAATTGTTGGTGCGAGTTTTATTTTTAATTTCAATAACACCTTTATCCTCTTCCATCAGTTATTTTTTTCCAACGACTTATGGATTATGGATCCTTCCACCGACCGACTGATCTGGATTGTCCCCGAGCCCTTCTTCTTCGCCATGATCGGCCGAATGGTCATCTATATTCTGGTACCCCTGGGACTCATCACCCTGGGAACGGGGCTGGTTTTGAAAAAGAAAAACATATAAAATAAATAACGAGAAATTCTAATCGAGGTAAACATGAAAATTCTTAGTATTGAGACATCCTGTGACGAAACATCCGTGGCCATTGTTGAAGATGGCCGGAACATATTGACCAACCGGATTTATTCCCAGATTGATATTCATCAGAAATATGGGGGTGTGGTACCAGAGATTGCCTCCCGCAACCATGTCACTAAACTGCCCTATATCATTGACGAAGCCCTGGCCGAAAGTAAGCTTTCCCTGGCCGAGATGGACGCCATTGCCGTGACCAATGGTCCCGGTCTGGTGGGGGCGCTGCTGATTGGTCTCTCTACGGCCAAAGCAATGGCTTACAGTCTCGGGAAACCGCTGATCGGTGTACACCATATTGAAGGCCATATCGCCGCTAATTTTTTGCAGTTTCCGGAGCTTACACCGCCCTTTTTGACATTGGTGGTATCCGGCGGCCACAGTCATCTGGTCCTGGTGGAAGATTACCAGACTTTCAAGGTGCTGGGCCGAACCATCGATGATGCGGCGGGAGAAGCCTTTGACAAAATATCCCGGGTTTTGGGATTGGGTTATCCCGGCGGTCCGGCCATTGATGCTGCGGCCAAAAATGGCAACCCCGAGGCGATCGCTTTTCCCCGAGTGATGCTGGATAAAACTGAGTATAATTTTAGCTTCAGCGGTTTGAAATCGGCGGTGCTCAATTACCTCAACGGCAAGAAAATGAAAAATGAGGCGGTCAATCCCGATGATGTGGCCGCATCGTTTCAGCTGGCCGTTATCGAGGTGCTGGTCAGCAAAACCATTGCCTGTGCCAACAGTATTGGCATGAAGAGTATCTGCATGGCGGGCGGGGTGTCCTGTAATTCGTTGCTGCGAAAAATGATGGGACAGGCAGCCGCTGATGCGGGCATGACCTTGTACTATCCAGATCCTATTCTCTGTACCGATAACGCCGCTATGATCGGTTCGATGGCTTACTATAATTATATCAATGGGGAAGAGAGCGACCTGAGTCTCAATGGCATTCCGGGTTTAAAAATCGGAACCCGTCAATAAAGGCAGACAGGAAATACGGCCTGTCGACAAAAGGGTAGACACGTTTATATAAAGAGAAGTGTACCCTCTTTAAAAATTAAAACAATCTTAAAAAAAATTAAGATGAACGAAAAGGGAAAAAATACTTGCAATCAATCTGCAAATCATTTAAAATACTATTAGCACTCAAGATGAATGAGTGCTAATAAATGAAATAAAAGGTACAGCGTACCCAATATAATCAAATGGAGGAAAAAATGAGTTTAAGACCTTTAGGTGACAAAGTAGTAATTAAAGTTAAAGCTGAAGAAGTAAAAACTGTTGGTGGAATTGTTTTACCAGGATCAGCCCAGGAAAAACCACAGCAGGGTAAAGTAGTGGCTGTCGGAACTGGCGAAATTATCGATGGTAAAAAGGTGCCATTGGATGTTAAGGTAGATGATGAAGTTATCTATTCCAAATATTCCGGCAATGAAGTAAAAATTGGCGATGAAGAGTTTTTAATCATCCGTCAGGCTGATATTTTAGCAATTGTAGAATAATAAAATTTAGAAAAACAGGAGGAAAATAATATGGCTAAAGAGATTAAATTTCGTGAAGACGCCAGAGCATCTCTGATCACTGGTGTAGATAAATTAGCAAATACTGTTAAGGTGACATTAGGACCAAAAGGAAGAAATGTTATTTTAGCTAAATCATACGGTTCACCAACCATCACCAATGATGGGGTAACCATTGCCAAAGAAATTGAGCTGGAAGATGCCTTTGAAAACATGGGTGCGCAGCTGGTTAAAGAAGTTGCTACTAAAACAAATGACGTCGCAGGGGACGGAACAACCACAGCTACTTTATTGGCTCAGGCAATTGTTCGTGAAGGTAACCGTAACGTTGTTGCCGGTGCAAACCCAATGGTTCTTAAAAAAGGGATTGAAAAAGCAGTTGCGACTGTTGTCGAAGAATTAAAAGCAAACAGTAAAAAAATTGAAAGCAAAGAAGCAATCGCTCAGGTTGCATCCATTTCGGCAGCCGATGCCGAAATTGGAAAACTGATTTCCGAAGCGATGGATAAAGTCGGTGATGACGGAGTTATCACCGTTGAAGAAGGCAAAGGTATGGGTACCGAGTTAGAGTTTACTGAAGGGATGCAATTTGACCGGGGCTACTTATCAGCGTATATGGTAACTGACACCGAAAAAATGGTTGCCATCCTGGATAATCCCTATATCTTAATCACTGACAAAAAAATCTCCAATATTCAGGAAATTTTACCAGTTTTGGAACAAATTGTTCAAACTGGCAGTAAGCTGTTAATTATTGCTGAAGATGTTGAAGGCGAAGCATTGGCAACATTGGTTGTTAATAAATTACGGGGAACCTTTAACTGTGTCGCAGTAAAAGCTCCTGGCTTTGGCGATCGTCGTAAAGCGATGCTGGCTGATATTGCCGCATTAACTGGCGGAGAAGTGATCTCGGACGAATTAGGCTTAGAATTAAAAACCACAACCATTGAACAATTAGGCCGTGCCCGTCAGGTAAAAGTTGACAAAGAAGATACCATTATTGTTGAAGGTAGCGGAAATAAAGAGGCTGTTGAAGAACGAATCCGTCAGATCAAAGCGCAGATTCCAGAAACTTCTTCCGAATATGATAAAGAAAAACTTCAGGAACGTTTGGCTAAATTATCCGGCGGTGTAGCAGTTATCCAAGTTGGTGCAGCTACCGAAACTGAACTGAAAGAAATCAAATACCGTATCGAAGATGCTTTAAATGCGACTCGGGCAGCGGTTGAAGAAGGCGTTGTGTCCGGTGGTGGTACCGCTTATATTAATGCGATTCCAAAGGTTGATGCCTTAATCGAAACTCTTGAAGGCGACGAAAAAACTGGTGCTGGTATCATCCGTCGGGCGATTGAAGAACCAATGCGACAAATTGCTGAAAATGCCGGTCTTGAAGGATCGGTTATTGTTTCACAAATGGCTGGTAAAGCTGTTGGCGTTGGCTATGATGCTTCTAAAGGCGAATTTGTTGATATGTTCAAAGCGGGCATTATTGACCCGACCAAGGTTACCCGTTCAGCGATTCAAAATGCCGCCAGTGTTTCGGCAATGTTCTTAACCACTGAAGTAGCGGTTGCTGATCTTCCAAGCGAAGATGCCGGTATGGGCGGAATGCCAGGTGGCATGGGCGGAATGCCAATGATGTAAGCCTCCGGCTGCATCAGTAGATAAACTAAAATAATTAATATAAGCAACCAAAAAGGCAGTCTCTCGCGAGGCTGCCTTTTTAATTGCGGTTTTAGAAGCATTTAGTCGACATTGTAGGGGATCCCGGCGAATAGGACTTCCATCTCCGGTTGTTCCAGCTCTGCCAGTTTGATAATGAGACCATTGATTAAAGTGATCAGGGCTTGGGCATCGGGAGATTCATCATCGATCGGTTTGGCAGCATAAAGGGCAACCAGCATGGTGTTGCGGGTGGTTCCTTTCACTTCTTTAAACAGGGTATTTAATACCTTTTTTTCATTTTTAGTCAGTTCCATTTCTTCCTCCAATAATATATTATTGCTTTATTAAACGATTGTTACTCGGTTTCCAGAGCCAGTAAGGCGACTTCCCAGGAATCCGTTAACTCAGATAATTGCTGTTTGAGTGCTTCATAGGACAGATTGATCTCAGCTGCCAAAGCCAGGTTATCATAGAAATCCGGAGCACACATGGCAGTTTCAATGGATTCGATTTTCTGTTCAGTCACTAGTATGGTTTCTTCAATTTCCTTAACCTGCTTCTTCAAGAGCCGAATACGGGCTTCTTCTTCTTTTTGCTTTTTGCGATCCGTTCGCTGCTGTGTTTTGGTTACAATTGTTTTATTCTCTTCGGCCAGAACAGCTGCCCGGGCGGAAGCATCCGCCTTTTGTTTTAAGTAGTCATCATAGTTGCCCAGATGGATTTCCATCCCATCAGCTGAGAACTGGTAGATCTGGGTTGAAATTCGATTTAAAAAATACCGGTCATGGGAGATAAACAGTAAGGTGCCCTCATATTGGCTCAAGGCATTTTCAAGGATTTCTTTGGTGTCCATGTCAATGTGATTGGTCGGCTCATCCATCAATAAGAAGTTGGACTGAGAAATCATCAAGCGGGCCAACAGCAACCGGGCCTTTTCACCGCCAGATAGGGTGCCAATCGGTTTAAAGACCTCATCGCCGACAAATAAAAAGGCCGCCAGGATATTGCGCAATTCGCCTTCAGTCAGTTTCGAATCGACATCCCACAGGGCTTCCAGCAGATTTTCATTGTAGAATTGCTTCAGAGCCTGATGTTCCTGATCGAAATAACCGATATGGACCTTCTGACCCAGTCGGATTTCGCCGGCATCGGCGGCCAACTTTTTCTGCAAAATGCGAAAAAGGGTTGTTTTTCCGGCACCATTGGGTCCAATGATGCCGATTTTATCACCGCGATGAATTTCAAAATTCATATTCTGAAAAAGCAGACGATCGCCAAAGGATTTTTTAATCCCTGTCACCGCCAAAACGTCATTGCCGCTTTTAACCCGGGGGACAAAGCTGAAATGGCTGTTATGAGCAGTTTCGACCTTGTCGAGCAACTCAATCTTACTGAGGGCTTTTTCCCGGCTTGAAGCCCGTTTTGAGCTTTTGATGGAGTTATAAGCCCGGAACCGGTCGATGACTTCCTGCTGGTGTTTGATTTCTTTAAGTTGTTGTTGATACTGATGATTTTGTTCCATCATATCCTGTCGCTTTTTTAGTGCATACTGGGTATAATTGCCTTGATATTCTTTGATGTTTTTCTGGGATACTTCGATAATTGAAGTACAGACTTTATCGATAAAATAGCGGTCATGGGACACGATGACAAAAGTACCGGGGTAATTCTTCAGATATTGTTCCAACCACTGCAGGGCATCGATATCGAGGTAGTTGGTGGGCTCATCCAATAAGAGCAGTTCCGGTTCCTGAAGTAGGATCTGGCCCAACGTAGCACGGGTTTTTTCACCGCCGCTAAGCATCGAGAAGGCTTTAGTTTGATCTTCGGGCTTAAAACCGAGGCCATTGATGACACCCCGAATTCGGCTGGGGTATTCATAACCGTGTTGTTCGGCAAAACTTTCTTGCAATTCCCCAAACTCTAGTATCAGTTTTTCCTGCTCTGCCCCGGTGCTGTCGGCAATGGCAGCGCCAATTTGTTTGATTCGCTTTTCCATGTCAATCAGCGGTTTAAATACATCAGTGAGCATTTCGAGTAGGGTTGTGTTCTCGGCAATTGTGGACTCCTGAGATAAATAGCTGATGGTTAGTCCGTTTTTTTTGCTGATTCGTCCGGTATCAGGGATCAGTTCGCCAGTAATCAGCTTAAGCAGCGTCGATTTTCCGGTACCATTGCGGCCGACCAGACCGATTTGTTTTTTTTCATTAATGGATAGATTAAGATTATTAAAAATTTCATGAATGCCATAACTAAAATGCAAATTTTCGATATTGATTAACATTATTTCACCTGTTTTCGTTTTTGTTCAGTTATTTGAGTTCACTTTTACTATTCTATCAAAAAAAACGGCAAATTAAAATGAATAATTTGACGTAATTGGTTCATATTGATATAATTAGTTGACTATCCGAAAGAAAGGAGAAGTAATCATGCATCGCTTCTCAAAAAAAGTATCAATGACCGTCGTAAAACGGTTACCGAAATATTATCAATATTTAAGTGATTTACAACTCAATGATATCGAAAAAATATCATCCCGGGAATTAGCAAGTCTGATGGGCCTGACAGCTTCTCAAATTAGACAGGATTTGAATTCTTTCGGGGGGTATGGACAACAGGGGTACGGCTATAATGTGGGAGAATTAAAGGAGGCTATCAAGGAAATTTTGGGTCTTGATAGTGAATATAATTGTATTATCATTGGTGGCGGGAATATGGGTCATGCCATCGCAAACTACGAACGATTTAAGCGGGAAGGTGTGATTTTAAAAGGCGTCTTCGATGTTGATCCATTGACTGTAGGTACAGTCGTTGGCAGTGTAGTAGTAAAACATATGGATGAACTTGATGAATTTGTCAAAGCGAATGAAATTGACATCGCCATTTTGTGTGTGCCCCGGGAAGTCGGTCAGAAAGTTGCAACCCAGATTACAGAACTGGGTGTGAAAGGTATCCTCAATTTTAGCCCATTGGATTTGGATGTTCCCAGTGATGTAGTGGTTGAGAATGTTAACATTACAGATAGTTTATTCACGTTAACTTATCTGCTGGGTGAGTAAAAGATTAGTTGTAGAGTATGGGAAGAGTTTGATTTTCTTTAATCAGGCTCTTTATATTTTGCTCAAAAAAGAAAACACAACTGCGGATATATCGGTGAATTAAAAAAGAAACACTTTCTTTGTGTTTCTTTTGTTTTATAACAAGTTATTTAAACATGATTTTCGTAGTTTTTGATTTACTTCCCACTGGAGCTCTTAAAATTAATAAAATCCAGAACCTCTTGCTTATAGCTTTCCGGGAAAGAGAAGTACGAAGAAAAAGAATCCACTTCTTCGTTGGAAAAAACGTAAGATTTCAAAAATTCTTCACATGTCATCGGTTTCGGGTTGCTTGGTAAAAGCTTTGGCTGATCGGTTCTACATAATAAATAGTCCACAGAAACTTCAAAGAAATCTGCAATTTTTATCAGTAATTGGTTTTCAGGTAAGTTTTTATCTTTTTCATACTTGGAGATAGAGCTTTTATTTAGATAGAAAAGATTGGCAAAATTCTCCTGTGTTAATCGTTTTGAAATCCGCAACGCTTTTAATCGGCTGCCAAAAGTATTGTTTTCCATTTTTTCACCTTCTTTCAGTTTAGAATTGTTGGCATAAATGCACTGCCTATAGCGTAATTATATCACGTCTTTAACATTTGTCAAGATTTACGGTTGAATTAAAGGAATAAATCTTAAAGGGATAAAGCATCAAAAAGGCGCTCTTGCTTCTCTTAAGAGTCGTAGACATTCTCCGTATTTGACTTTTTCTGGAGATGCTTCATTGGCTGGAAATGGACTTTCCAGAGACTGACTGCTAAGAGCAGTCTTCGTTATTGTGTCAAATAATGCATTAAAGTCCGTATTGGCAGGAGGATCAGTTGATTTGCGTTTTGATTTTCCGTCTTCGGTTATAATTTCATCGTAACTCAGAGAGACCAGCGTTGATCCGTTAAAGGTTGCCTGAAGAAATCCCTGATAGCCATCATGGTCGGGGTTGCTGGTGATTGAATAAGTATCGAGGGTGTCAATTTTTATTGGTTCATGATCACCTTTGCTGGCCAGATCCAGAATTGCCTTGGACAAACTGATAAATTTTTCGGATGTTTGTGTCGCACCGGATATAGCGTCAGTTTCATCAGGATTTTGCGACATCAGCAATTCGCTATAAAGGCGGAGATAGAGAGCACTTAAATTTGCCACAGCCAGATTGGGCCAGGTTTTGTCAGAACCCTCGACAGACAGGCGATCAGACTTGTTTTTGTCGATTTCGTTTAAGGTTACCCGTGTAATTAGGCCGTTTTTTATTAAAAGGTTCAATTGTTGGCCATAGCCCCGAGTGTCATAATATTTTGTGCTTGCGGAATACTGACCATCGATCAGGGCGCCAGAAATATCTGCCGAAAAAATTGAACCAGTTGCGGGATCATTGATCAGTTCTTTTTCAACGCAGCCAGTCAATAAAAGCGATAGCAAACCTGAGACCAGAAAGATAATCACCAGTCGAAGTCCGATATATTTTTTGGATTCATTTTTTTGCATCATTTTCACCAAAATCTGGATTCGTTTTAAAAAGAGGAGGCGTTCATCAGCGGCGGCACAATCTGTTTTTTTCGGGAAAAAACACCATTCATGTATTTGCTGAATTCACCGGGTTGAAAGCCAAAAGCCAGCTGGGCGAGATTTTTAGCTTCACCGGCGATGATTAGTTCGGAGCCCCCTAATATAATGTCGGTAACCATTAAAATAGCCAGATCCAGGCTTTCTTCTGCACACAATTTATTCATTTCCTGCAGAACCCCATCCAGTTTGTCAAAGATACCCCGGAAATCTCCAGTATTGATTTGTGAAACCCCAATTTTATAGGCTCCCATGGTGAATAGCTTCCGATCGGTGGAGATAATTTCAAAGGGGTGCATTTCTTTTAAATTACTGCCAGCCACTAACATTTTTTCGCCGTAACTCTTAACATCGAGATTCAAAATTTTCCCTAATTCCAGGGCAATAACCCGGTCTTCTTCAGTGCAGGTGGGAGAATTAAAAAGCAGCGTATCCGAGATGATTGCGCTGAGCATCAGTCCGGCCATATCTTTGGGGATGGCAACCTGATGCTCATGGTACATTTTGGCGACAATGGTGGCGGTGCAGCCAACTGGTTCAATTCGCAGATACAGTGGTGTAGCAGTTTGGATTTCAGCGACCCGATGATGGTCAATCACTTCAATGATTTCAGCTTCTTCAACGCCAACGATCGACTGGTTGCGTTCGTTGTGGTCGACCAGAATCACTTTTTTCCGGCTAAAGTCAATCAGGTTGCTACGGGAAATGGTTGAAAGAACCCTCCCGTCGACATCCACCACGGGGAAACGCTCATGATCTGAGGTTAGCATGTTTTTTTTGACATCATCGATGGTTTCGTAAGTCATGAAATATTCCAGATGGTGTTTCTGGTAATATTTTTTGATCGGAATTCCCTGACAGAGTAACCGGATGACTTCGAAGGGACCAAAGGCGACAATCAATACGGCCCCCTGGTAATTTTTGGGAATATCAAAAACGATATCTGGAGATGCATTGGAAACAATAATAATTCCGGCACCAGTGGCAAAGGCCCGGTTGAGATAGATATCCTGTGAAACGGTAACTAAAATGTCTCGACTGCTTAAGGTTTGACCATCCTCGATTTCGGTAATGGTATAAACATCGCCCCGCACTAGTTCGGATTTGATTGAGCCATAAACCTGAGCTTCAAGTAAATCAATGATGTTATCCAGTGGGGTTTCGCTGTCCCGCAGCAGCGATTTTGAAAAAGCATCGGTGTAGGCGGGAATAATATCGGACAGGGAAACCATCCCAATGAGCTGCTCTTCATCGCTGATTACAGGTAAGGAGCGGCCAGGATGATCAATAATCTGGCCCATGGTTTTTGAAACGGAGTCTTTTTCATAGGCCATCGAAAAATCAGTCAGCACCAGGTCTGAAACCTGGGGTTTGACATCTTTGATCAGTTCGGGTAAGCTGACGCCAAAAGTATCGAGAACAAACTGGGTCTCCTTATTAACGGGGCCCAGCCGGGCGGGAAAGACCAGAGTATGTCCCAGGGTTTGCTTTAAATGAGCATAGGCAATGGCTGAGCAGATGGAATCGGTGTCCGGATTGCGGTGTCCGAAGACATATATTTTTGGGGTCATCGGTGGTTCTCCTTATTTATTTAGATAATGAATGCGTATTTAAAAATCGCAGGATGTCTCTATAGACTAATTCTCGTTTATCTTCGTTTAGAATTTCATGTCGCATCAGCGGATAGAGAATCGACTCGACGTTTGCGACACCGATTTTTTTTAGCTGCTGGGTTAGCTGCGTTACTTCTTTGCCCATGCCACCAACGGGGTCATCCCGGCCAGCTAAAAAAAGCAAGGGAAATTCGCTGGGGATTTTTTTGAGATTCGACGTTTTGGTGGTGTAATCAAGACCATAAAACAAATCCCGGTAAAACCCGGCACTACAGGTAAAACCACAGAGATCATCGCTTAAATAGGCATCGACGTTGGATTTGCTCAGGGAGATCCAATCATATTCAGTTCGGTTGGGTTTAAACTTTTTATTATAGCTACCAAAGGATAGCTTGGATAATAGTTTGGAGGGGGTGGTTTCACCATTTTTGCGGATCTCCCGGCGGGCAATGATGCTGGCGGTTTTGCGCATTAAGTTGTTGATACCGACAGTTGTGCCGATGATGATTGCCCCTTCATATAATTCTGAATAATCAATGATGGTTGTGCGGGTAACCACCGACCCCATACTATGACCAGTGATAAACAGCGGCAGTTCTGGATAGGCTTCTTTAAGCGCTCCAGAAATTTCTTTGACATCGGAAACAACCCGCTCCCAACCGTTGCCACTGGAAAAAAAGCCCAGGTTACCAGCGTCTTTGCCGGTTTGGCCATGGCCCCTTTGATCGTGGGTCACTGCCAGGTAGTGATTGTGAAATAAAAAATTCATTAACTCATGATAGCGTTGGGCATGTTCAGCCATACCATGAACAATCTGAACAATACCCTTTGGTTTTGCGGGGCAGGGGGTTTCGTAATAGGTCAGTTTGACCTCATCAGATGCATAAAAACCATTGGTTGTTAAATCAATCATTTGCGGTCCCCTCTTTCATTTGGTCTTCTTAAATCTATTGTCACATTATAACAAAATATCTTAAAAAAAACAGGTTTCCCGTACTAAAAAAGCGGTAATCAGTGTATAATTGAGATAATATCATGGGATAAGGGGTATTGACAATGAAATTAACGGTACTGAGCACGAATAGACGACTCAGCCAGAATCAATGAAACGACCGTTATTATGGGGCTTTTTTACCCTGAGCCTGGGCATTATTGGGGTTTTTGACCACTGGCCAGTGTGGTTGTTGCTTGGCGCAGCTGTTTTGCTGGCAATAATGCCGTTTTTGCTTAAAGATACCAAAATAAGCCAGGTGGCATTTGTTCTTGGCTTGTTCGGTTTTGGGGTAGTTTTAGGCTCCGGAGCCTTCCCGGAGACGGATATTCTAGGCAGCTTTTATGAACGGGAGGTGTCCCTGATCGGAGTCGTTAATGATTACCCGATTCGCACCGAAAATCGGTTAACGATCAATCTGACAGCTCGTGAAATAGTAGATGCTGACGATGAAAACAATCGTTTTGACAAGACTGCTGGGATCAGAGCAACCGTCTACTATCAAAGTGATGAAGATACCGCAGAGGAGCATGTTTCATTAACGACCAACGAAGAGCCGCAATTCGATCTGGCACCTGGAGATCTGGTGTTAATGAAGGGAAAATTATCTCAACCATCAGGTCAAAGAAACCCAGGCGGATTTGATTATGGACTCTATCTTAAAGCCCTGTCAATTGAGGGATTGCTGACGGTTAAACCGGAAAATATCCGCCAAATTGGTCATCAAGTGCGTCTGTATGATCGAATCTTGGGTATTAAACACCACCTGGAACACCAGGCGGAGCTCAATTTTTCAAACGATGTGGCAGATTTGCTCAAGGGCGTTGTTTTTGGTGAGAAAAATATCAATGAGGAACTTGGCCAGAGCTTTCAGGACGCTGGAGTGACCCATGTTTTATCGGTTTCCGGACTCCATGTGGGCTATGTGTTCTTGATGCTTTCTTCTCTGCTGTTCATTTTGAAGATTAAAAAGCAGTACTGGATTTTATTTTTAGTTCCTGCTTTGTTATTTTATGTTGCCCTCACCGGTTTTGCGGCACCGGTGATCCGAGCTGCCATCATGCTTCTTTGTCTCACTGGCGGCCAGAGACTGCACCGAGAGCGGGATGCCCTGAATCAGCTGTGTTTGGCGGGAATAATAATTCTTTTTATCTGGCCTGCCCAGCTTTTTCAGGCCGGGTTTCAACTTTCCATGGGTGCAATGTTGGGGATCATTCTTTTTTATCTCCCGTTGTTGTATGCTTATGAAAAACACCGAAATAAAAAACGGGTTAACCAAAAAATCAAAGCGGGACCGGTGATTCAAGGTCTGGTGCTGACTTTTTGCGCCACAGTGGGAACCCTGCCGATTCTCTTATACCACTTTAAGAGCTTTACGCTGATGAGTTTCCTATCCAATTTGCTGGTGGTGCCGCTGATTGGCGTCTTTTTGTTGGTGGGGATGGTTTTTTTGGCAATCGTTGCGATTGTTCCCGGGTTAGCCCCCATCATATCAGTGCCGATCGAATTTTTAGGGGAATCCATCGTAGTGGTGCTCAAAGGAATTAATGATCTGGGAAATGCCGTAAATTTTGTGAGAATCAGTCGGGGCGGATTATCCCTGGCTGAAATGGCACTGGCGTTGTTGCTGGTCTTTCTGTTTTCCGGTTATTTTTATCTCCGGCAACCCTATGTTCGAAATACGGTAATCAGTTTTGCACTGGTGTTGGTGCTGATTGTGGCAGCAACACCGCTGTTTCCCAGAAATCTGGTCGTTACTGTTTTGGATGTGGGTCAGGGCGACAGTATTTTAATTGAGACTCCGGGTGGTCAGAATTATCTGGTTGATGGGGGCGGCTATCTTTTTGAACGAAGCAATCGGGTCGCAGATCGGGTACTCTACCCGGTTCTTTATGCTAAAAACATCAGGGGATTGGATGCCATCTTTTTAACGCATAACCATGTCGATCACAGTCAGGGGGTTGAAGAACTGATCTTTGACGGTTATCCGGTCGAGAATCTCTTTATGAGTGTTCAGACCAATAACGACGAACTCCTCAATCAGCAGCTGGTTCCAGTGTCTTTGTTAAAAAAGGGGTCGGTGGTAAAAGGGCGTGACGGTGTAACCATTACGGTGTATAATCCAGACGGTCCGGTCCGTCCGGTAGCGGATGAAGAGCAGAATAACGCGTCGCTGGTGATGGCTCTTTCCTATCAAAATTTTAATCTATTATTGTGTGGAGATGTAGAAACCGAGGTCGAAAAACAGTTGATTGCCGAATTGCAGGCCGAAAGCGATGAACGGGACTTTCAAGTGATCAAAATTCCTCACCATGGCAGTAAAACCTCATCTTCGCTGGCTTTTTTACAGGTGGTGGAGCCGGAAACTGCAGTGATTTCAGTGGGTGCCAATAATTCCTTTAATCATCCCAGTGATGAAGTAATGAATCGTTTGGAGGAAGAAGCTATCGCAGCACTGCGAACCGATCAAAAGGGCGCTGTGGAAATTACCAGCAATGGTGAATTCATTCGCATTAAAAGCTATGTAAATTAAAAAGTATAAAACAATTATAAAAAAAGCAAAACTCAACCTAAGTTATTGGAGAAACAATGTGAATTACAAAGAACTTAATAAAAGCTTAAAAAACAAAGAAATCAGTTCAGTCTATCTGTTTACCGGTCCAGAACAGTACATTGGCCATATGATGGAAAAAACACTGATCGGTACAGAATTGGCCAAGGGCTTGGAACCCTTGAATTTGACCACCTATAGCGATAAAAATTTGGATGTCTCGGAATTGTTGGCTACCTGTGAAACACTGCCGATGATGAGCAGTAAGCGGATGGTGATTGTCCGGGAAGAGGCCCAGTTGGATAAGATTTCCGATAAAAAGGATTTGGATGGGATTGCTGCCTACCTGGAGAAACCCTGTCCATCGACGCTCTTAATTATCTACTGGGAACAACCGGACAAGCGTAAAAAACTGTACAAAAGTTTGATCAAGACAGGTACCCTGGTTGTGTTTGAAAAACTGGATGCCAACGACCTTAAGGCCTGGATTACCCGGCGGGTTAAAAATGCCAATAAAAAAATCAGTCGCAGTGAATTGGAGCTGTTTATTCAGCGTTCGATGTATTTGATGAATGAGAAAAAAACCATGGAGATGGTCGACAATGAACTCAACAGTCTGATTGACTATGCTGGGGATCGCAATGAAATCACCAAAGAAGATATCCTGCTGATCTTACCGCAGTCGATTGAAGAGGGGATTTTCAAATTGATTGACTATGCCGTCAGCGGGCAAAAAGATCAAGCCTTGCTGATGTTGAATCACTTTTATCTGGAAGGGGAATCCCCTTTTGGTGTCTTTAGTCTATTGCTTCGGCAAATTCGGATGCTGCTGATGGTTAAAATATACAGTGCCCGGGGATTGCCGGCCAAAACAGTGGCGACAGAAATGAAGTTGGCCCCATTTATTGTCAATAAGCTGTTAAAAAACGGAAAAAATTATCCAATCGACAATTTATGGGAAATTATGCTACTTGGAGCAGACCTTGATGCTCAGATGAAACTGGGGGAAATCGATCAAAATTTTGCCCTGGAATTATTTTTAATGAAGATTGGATAAAACCCAAATGCTTTGGATCAATGCGCGGGATTATTAAAAAGGATAGACATGCACCACTAATGAACCCTTAGTTATTGGTGGTGCGGTAGGATTGCGATAACCGCCAGTTTTGTAGCAAATTTTTTGCACCGACAAAAAGTTTGGTTGTTTTTAAACAATAAAAAAAGATGTACCTGAGTAAGTACATCTTTGGATAGACCCTAGAGACACGGGTTTTGGGAATATATAAATGAGGTAATTAAGCAGTCATCTTGTTTAAGATTCTAGCCAAAGTACTTTTTTTACGCGCTGCTGTGTTTTTATGTAAAACACCTTTTGTAACAGCCATATCAAATTTCTTTGTTGCTAAACGAAAAGCTTCCTGCGCTGCTTCGACGTTACCTTCAGTAACTGCAAGTTCAAATTTTTTCACGGTTGTCTTAAGATTAGTTTTCACCATCTTATTTCGCAGACGACTGATTTCATTTGTTTTAGCTCGTTTCATAGCCGATTTAATGTTAGCCATGGGTTCACCCCCCTCATTTATTTATAACATAGCAATTCTAACACATTTACAGCGACTTATCAAGAAAAAACGTGACAAAAAAAATATTTCTTGATAGAATATTGATCTAGGCATAAAAATCAGGAATTAAAACATAATTTAACCATTGATATAGATTTGAAAGGTGAGGACAAAAAATTGACAAACAAACAAAAACATACCCGAAATTTTTCGATTATTGCCCATATTGATCATGGCAAGTCAACGCTGGCGGATCGGCTGATTGAAGACACCGGGCTGATGAGCAAACGGGACATGGAAGAACAGTTTCTGGATAATATGGATATTGAGCGGGAGCGGGGCATCACTATCAAGCTGCAGGCGGTTCGGCTGCTGTATACTGCTGATGATGGCGAAGAGTATATTTTAAATCTGATTGATACCCCGGGTCACGTCGATTTTACCTACGAGGTATCCCGTAGTCTGGCTGCCTGTGAAGGGGCCTTGCTGATTGTGGATGGTTCTCAGGGAATCGAAGCTCAAACCATTGCCAATGTTTATCTGGCTATGGAGAATAATCTGGAGGTTATCCCGGTCATCAATAAGATCGATCTACTCAGTGCTGACCCGCAGCGGGTTAAGGACGAGATTGAACATGTAATTGGCATCGAAGCCCAGGATGCTCCATTGATTTCAGCTAAAGCGGGTCTTAACATCCGGGAAGTGCTGGAAGCAATCGTTAAAAAAGTGCCACCACCAGATGGTGATGTCGATGCACCGTTGCAAGCGCTGATTTTTGACTCCTATTATGACCAGTATCTGGGGGTTATTGCCTCGGTTCGGGTCGTTCAGGGGAAAATCCGCAAAGGCATGAAAATTGATATGATGGCTGTCGGTAAAAGCTTTGAAGTTAATGAGGTTGGCGTCTTTGGAAAAGGTCTGTTTCCCATGGATGAGCTTTGTGCTGGTGATGTTGGTTATGTCAACGCCGGGATTAAAAATGTCCGGGACACCCGGGTAGGGGATACCATCACCGAAACTAATAATCGGGCCAAGGAACCCTTGCCGGGTTACAAAAAAGTAACTTCCATGGTTTTCTGTGGAATTTATCCGGCTGACGGCTCCCGTTATGAAGATTTAAAAGAGGCCCTGGCTAAGCTACAGCTTAACGATGCCTCACTGCTTTATGAGGCCGAAACCTCAATGGCTCTTGGGTTTGGCTTTCGTTGCGGATTCCTTGGATTGCTGCATATGGAAATTATCCAGGAACGACTGGAACGGGAATTCAATCTGGATCTGGTGACGACGGCCCCCAGTGTTATTTACAAAGTCATCAAAACCGACGGTACTGAGTTATGGGTGGATAATCCCACCAACCTGCCCAATCCGGTTGAGATTAAAACCATGGAAGAACCGATTGTCAATGCCGACATCATGGTGCCTTCTGAATATCTGGGGGCGATTATGGAATTGTGTCAGGAACGTCGGGGCGTTTATCTGACCATGGATTATGTCGAAGAAAACCGGGTGATCCTGAAATATGAACTGCCCCTGAATGAAATCATTTATGATTTCTTTGATGCCCTGAAATCCCGAACCCGGGGCTATGCTTCTTTTGACTATGACATCAAGGAATATCGGCCCTCGGATCTGGTTAAACTTGACATTCTGTTAAATGGCGAACTGGTGGATGCCCTGTCCTTTATTGTCCATCGGGACAAGGCGGCGAACCGGGGACGGGGAATTGCCAAAAAATTAAAAGAAGAAATCCCCCGACAGATGTTTGAAATTCCAGTACAGGCGGCCATTGGTACCAAGGTGGTGGCCCGGGAAACGATTCGGGCGATGCGTAAAGATGTTCTGGCCAAGTGCTATGGCGGCGATATCAGCCGGAAACGAAAACTGCTGGAAAAACAAAAAGAAGGTAAGAAGCGGATGCGTCAGGTGGGTAATGTGGAAGTACCGCAGGAAGCCTTTATGGCGGTTCTTAAACTGGATTCCTGATTTAATGAAAGAAAAACCGGATTGGATGAAGAGCTCGTCCAATCCGGTTTTTTTAAATTTTTGTCAACGGGAAGAAAGATCACGATAGAATTCAAAGGCTTCGGTGCCAGTGAACTTTTCGTGAACAACCTTGCGGATGCTCTGAATCATCGCCACCGGGTTGTCGGCCTGGAAGACGTTTCGGCCCATATCCACCCCAGCAGCGCCTTTTTGAAGGGCTTGGTAGGTTATTTCCAGAGCTTCCTGCTCGGGAACCTTTTTGCCGCCGGCGATAACAATCGGAACCGGACAGGCAGCAGTCACTTCTTCAAAATTATCGCAGTAGTAGACTTTGACAATCTGAACCCCGAATTCTGCCAGCATCCGGGTGGCCAGGGAAAAGTATTTGGTGGTGCGTTCCATCTCTTTGCCCACCGCCACGACGCCCAGGGTCGGGATGCCATAACGGTTGCCGGCATCGACAGTTCTGATGATGTTTTCAATGCTCTGGCATTCATGTTCCGATCCGATAAAGGCCTGTATCGCCATGCAGGTGGCGTTCATCCGAATCGCATCTTCGATATTGACACCGATGATTTCTTTGCTCATATCTTCTTTGAGCACTGAACTACCTGCGGAACAGCGCAGGGCAATGGCCTTGTTGTGATTCGGTCGGATACAGGTGCGCAGGGCTCCCCGGGTGGCCATCAGCACGTCCGCATAGTCCTGGAGAGGGGGGATAGCCAGGTCCATTCGCTCCAATCCCTGAGTGGGGCCCATGATATAGCCATGATCGAAGGCCAGCATGACGGTATGACTGCTGACAGGATCAAAAATTTTTGATAGCCGGGTTTTCATCCCCCAGTCGACATCGTCCATCCCTTTAACGTGGAAACTCCGTTTTTCCATGGGGTGGTCAAAACCAAAATCTTTGGCCTTTTTGATTGAATCCTGATCTGCCATAGTTATCGACTCAAATAAGGCGTTTTAGCCGGAGCTTCCCAAAAGGCAAGTTTTTCCGGATCCATCCGGGCAAAGAAAAGCTGGAAACCGGCCTGTTCCTGAACCGTTAAAACCTCTTCAACCCAGCTGGCCACAATCTTGATACCTTTTTCGCTGAGGTATTTGTGAACCCGTCGGAAGACCAGTAGCATTTCCATGATGGTGGTGGCGCCGGTACCGTTAACGATCACCATCACCTCTTCTCCCGCTTTCAGATCGAGATCGTTAAGGAGGGCATCGGCCATGATCACCGCAGTTTCATCAGCGCTGGCCATTTTTTGGCGACCGCCGCCGCCTTCACCATGCTGACCCATCCCAACTTCCATTTCATCCTCGCCGAGATCCGCAAAGGATGCGCCATTTTGTGGATGGGTAGCCGTTTTGCAGGCCACTGCAATGGTCGCCATATTGTCGGCAAAATCCTGGGCAATGGCGGCTACCTCGGCTAGTGATTTTCCCTGGGCGGCAGCAGCGCCACAGATTTTATAAAGCGGCACACAGCCGACCAGGCCACGACGGTTGGCGGCGTCAGAGCGGGGGGCATTGGCAATATCTTCCTGGGTGACCACTTTAATAACATTTAGTCCCAGTTTTTCGACCTCTTTCATGGTTCGGTCACCGGCTAGCATATCACCGGCATGGTTTAAGACCACCAACAGCACGCCTTTGCCCTTGTCAGCCAGTTTTAAGGCTTCCACCACGGCTTTATAACCGGGGGCCGCAAAAATATCGCCAACAACCGAGATATCGATCATCCCTTCGCCGACAAAGCCTTCCAGAGCTGGTTCATGACCGGCGCCACCGATGGTGACAATGGTAACCCGATCGGCAGTGGCCAGTCCTTTGTTGATGATCAGATTGTGGTCAGTCACCTCAAGAATGCTGGGGTTTGCCAGGGCCAGGCCCTCTAATAATTCTGCTGTAATGTTATCCGGACTGTTAATAAATTTTTTCATCGTCATGGTTTTTCCCCTTTAGATTATTATAATTTGATGAGTAAGAATGGCTATTTCATTTCCATCAGTTCAAGAACGGTACCGTTAACTTTGACAAAAGCAATATCCAGATGGTCATCAACCGTCATCCGTTCGTTTAGAACAATCGCCTGGTGATCCTTGATAAAGGCATCGATGTTCGGTACCTTATAGGCGATGTGGGTAAAATTAACCACATCCGGATGAAACGGAGTACCCTCTTCAAATCGCAGATACTCAAACTTGAAAGGATTGTTATCCGGTCCGGAGATGTGAACCTTTAAACCCTCGGCATAAAACTCCTCTAAAACCGGTTCCTTAACGGGAACCCCGACGTGCATGATTTCGTACATTTTTTCTCCCTTCAGTTAATAAATTTTATGTTGAATATCCTTTGGCCAGTCCCTCATAGAAATAGGCGAAGGTGACTGAGCCGGGATCTTTATGACCTAAACAACGGTCGCCGATATAGCGGGCGCGTCCATATTTAGCCAGCATTCCGGCGGTGTTATCAGAACCGCTTCGGGCTGCCCGGGCAGCTTCTTCCAGTGTTGTTTTCATATCGGTAGTGGAATTGCGGATCACCTCAGTAGCCGGGTCGATGGCGTCCATCATCGTTTTATCCCCAACGACTGCCTTCGAAGTTGCGAAGAACTCGTCATAGGCACCAAGTAGAATCTGCTTGATAAAATCATCGGTAGTTGGCGCATCAGAATCAGCAGCTTCTGCCATGCCATAGACAAAAGCTGAAAACAATGGCCCAGCGGAACCACCGCTGACATCTTCCAGGGCATCTGTGAGGGATTTTAGGCCATCTTTTAGGTTTGTGGTTTCATTCCAGGGCTCAATCTGGTCAAACATCACATGTGTCAGCTTTTTCATGGTCGTGCCATGATCCCCATCGCCCAGAGCACAGTCCAGATCAGTGAGGATATCAACATGATCGGTGATTTCCCGGGCGGCAGTAAGGAGCATCGTTTTGATTTTTAATGGTTCAAGTGGCATTGGCTCACCTCCACAATCGTTTACATCTTCGCCATCAGTATAACAAGTGTCAGGAGGCAAGTCAATCAAAAATAGCATATGTTAGCATTAAAATAGATAAATATTTAATAAGTAACAAAAAATCGAAATATATTGACATATGATAACTATTGTTATATATTAAACAATATAAAAACTGACATTTGTAAAGAAAGTGAAGCAACGAGATGAAAGAGAAAGAGTTATTGCGACTGATCCAAATTTCAAAGTTATATTATGAAGAGAATAAAACTCAGGCAGAAATCGCCCGGATCATGAATATTTCCCGCCCGTCAGTGAGCAATCTATTAACGAAGGCCAGAAAAGCAGGGGTCGTGAAGATTGATATCATGTCCTATGATCACTCCCAAATGGGCTTGAGTCAGTCACTGTGTCAACGATTCAATCTGAAAACCTGTCATGTAATGGAGTCTGGCGAAGATTTTCACCAAACGGCAGCAAGGGTCTTGATGGAGTATCTTGCTAATGCCAGAGTGTTGGGTTTGGGATGGGGTTATAACATCAATAGAGTGATCGAGGCTTTGCCCCAGGCAAAGACTGGCGAAACTGCCCAGGGTATCGTCTGTCCGCTGATAGGAACAGCAACAGTTCCGCATCGCGGTTATCACCCCAATGAATTGGCCACCGACTTGTCTCGTAAGACCGGGTTTCAGGCGGAATACCTGATCAGCCCAGCCTTTCCCACCACCGAACAAGATCAGGAATTGTTTATGAATACCAATAATTATCTGGATATTCTTGAGCGGTGGCGAAAAACCGATACCGCTATTATTACCCTGGGCAGTTTTCCCCTGGTACCGGATCATGGAACAGCGCTGCGGTTTGGCAAGAAACTGACGCAAGAGAAAGCGGTCGGGAGTCTGCTGTCTTACTTTTTTAATTTGCAGGGCGAGCGGATCGAAGGGGATGATGATTACGCCATCCAGATTCCTTTACGGCTTTTGGCTCGGATCAAACATGTTATTGGCATTGTTCCGTCGGAGTCCAACACCAGTGCGGTCATCAGCTGCTTGCGAACTGGCTACATCAAACATCTGGTGATTGCTGAGCAAACTGCCAAGGACGTGATCGATCAAAATGAAAGCAAATGAAAAGGTTGATTTCTTTATGTTGGTCTTGCAATAATGAGGATTTGTAGGTACTATTTAAAATAGAGATCAATTTTCGAATTTGATTTCAGATAAATTTTGAGAGATGTGTTCTCGATGATCAGAATAACCATGAGCTTGATAAATATAAAAAAGAACACATATGAGGAGAAACTGAGATGTTGCATATTGATCGTAGAAAAGAAATTTTAAATACAATTATGAGCAAAGGTTCGGTTAAAGTTGCCAGTCTTTCGGAAAAATATGGTGTGGGTGAGGCGACAATCCGTCGGGATTTAAAATATCTGGCGGAGGAATATGGGATTACATTATCTTATGGTGGTGCTTTCAGAAAAGAAAAAATAAACTATCAGACGACATCAGAAATGGATATTTATAAAAAACGGACCCAGAATATTGAAGAGAAGCGGTTAATTGCTCAAAAAGCGGCAAAAATCATTGATAATGGCGACACCATTGCACTTAATGCCGGAAGCACAGTGGAGCTGATTCTTGACTATATCGAAGATATTCAGGATGTCAATTTAATAACGCTTTCACTGAATGTGGCCTTAAAAGCCTCGGCCATTTCTGGAATAACAGTCTATATGCCGGGAGGAAAGCTACGTAGTTTTTCTGGTGCCTTTTATGGGAAAGAGGCGAATGAGTTCCTAAAAACATTTAATATTGATAAGGCCTTTATGGGCGTCATGGCAGTATCGATTGACAAGGGGATTACCCATGGGGCGTTTGAAGAGGTAGAAATCAATCAAACTATTTATGAAATCAGCAGTAAATGTTATCTTCTGGCAGACTATTCGAAGTTTGATAAGGTTGCACTGACAAAAATGGTTGATTTAAATGTTTTTGACGGTTTTATTCTTGATGATAAAACTCCGGAAATTTATCGGGAATATTGTAAGAGCAATAACATCGAAATAATATAAAGATAATAGTTTCAATTATGGTATTGTATTAATGCTTTGGGACGCATCGAAAATGACGATGCGTTTTTTTATTTGACAATGAAAAGATTTTTGGAAAACGACAATCAAATAAGATGCTATAAATTCGTAAAAAATAAGCATTAAATTAATTAAAAAAAGCATATTTGTTCGATTAAATCAAACATATTAACATAAAGTTACTATAATGTTAACACAAAACTATCATATAATATTGATAAGAAGATGATGTCGTGTTATATTGTAGTTGAAATAAGCGGTAAAGTAAAATATTTTACGAAATAAAAAAATCGAAGCCTCGAAAATATCTAAGAAAACTGCGAATTAATTATGTGTAGAAAGAGAGGAAATAATGAATTCAAGAGAAAGAGTGATGGCAGCAGCCAATCACCAGGAACCAGACCGGGTGCCAGTTGATATGGTACTGACGATTGATGTGTACCGCGATATGAAAAAGTTATTGGATATGGAATATTTGCCAGAGAACCCCAGGATGGGTCGATGGACTGAAGTTCAGATGCCAATTGAGATGATCAAAAAACTCGGGATTGATATGTATTACATTTCCCCGCGATCCGGTGTTTCGGTTCATACCAAGAGTTTTGAAGACGGCAGTTTTACTGATGAATGGGGTTGTTACTGGAAAAAAACTGCCATTGATGGCGGACATTTCTACTTTGAACTGGTTAATCCACCATTGGCACATGCAACATCTATTGAAGACTTGGAGAACTATATCTGGCCGGATCCTGAAGATCCAAAACGTTACGCCGGACTAAAGGAAGAAATGAACGAGGTTCGGGAAACGACGGATCTCGCAATTCTGGCAAAATTTGCCGGAGCGGTCTTTGAACTTGCAACCTATATGCGGGGCCACGAGCTTTGGTATCGGGATATCGTCAATAATCAGGAATTCGCCCATGCTCTAATGGATAAAATCTGTCAGATTCAAAAACGCACCAATGAAGTTATTATGGCTGAGGTCGGTGAATACGTTGACATTTTAAGACTCAGCGGAGAAGATCTGGGGATGCAGGATCGTCCACTGATGTCGCCAAAAACATTTAAAAAAGTTGTAAAACCCCATTTAAAAGAACATTTTGAACATGCCAAAAAGACCTTGCATCAATACAATCCGCAAGCCAAGATTATGCTGCATTCCTGTGGAGCTATCAAACCATTTATCGCAGATTTGATTGATTGCGGTGTGGATGTGCTTGACCCGGTTCAACCAGCAGCAGCTAATATGAATCGTTATGAATTGAAAAAGGAATTTGGGAACGACATTGTTTTTCATGGCAATATTGATATTCAAAAGATTTTGCCTTTTGGTACAAAAGAAGAGATTACCAGCGAGGTTCGTGATGCGATTAGAGCTTTAGCACCTGGCGGTGGATTTTTATTATCCCCGGCACACAATGTACAGGGTGATGTCAGTGCAGAAAATCTGGTGCACATGGTAAAATGTGTTCATGAATTCGGAAATTACCCCATCAATTTAGAATAAAACGTATAAAAAAGGACAGGTGAAAAAAGTGGAGATTTTAAAAAAAATAGCAGAGACGCTTTATGACGGCGACGAACGGGCCATGCCGGGTTTAGTTCAGGAAGCCATTGATGCCGGTTGTGATGCTCAGGAAGTTCTTGATGCGATGATGGCGGGGATGGCGATTGTTGGCGAAGAATTCAGTCGTGATGAACTTTATATCCCGGAAGTATTGTGTTCATGTCATGCGATGATGGAAGGATCGAAAGTATTAAAACCTTTATTAACCGATCAGGACTCGAAGTCGCTGGGAACTGTTATTCTGGGCAGTGTTCAGGGAGATATGCATGATATCGGGAAAAACCTGGTGGGGATGATGCTCGAAGGTAGGGGCTTAAAAGTAATTGACATCGGCATTGATGTGCCAGCCGAAAAATTTGTTGAAGCGGCCATTGAGCATCACGCTGACATTGTCGCCTGTTCGATCTTGCTCACCACTACCATGCCGGAAACTCCAAAGGTTGTTAAAGCGTTTGTCGATGCGGGCATTCGCGACAATGTCAAAATTATGATTGGTGGCGCACCCATCACACAGGATTTCTGTGATCGAATGGGATGTGATGCCTTTGCGAAGGATGCTGGTGGTGCAGCTGCTCTGGCTGTTGAACTGTGCCTAAAATAACAACTAGCTAAATCAGAATAAAGAAAACCAATTGTGGTTGTTGCATAAATCACTTTTGTAAAGTAAAAATGCAACAACCAGTACACAGGAGAAGACATGATAATTATCGGAGAAAAAATTAACGGAACCATTCCGTTGGTCAAAGACGCTATTGAAAAAAGAGATTCCGCTTTTATCGCAAACCTGGCGATCACGCAGGCAGAGGCGGGTGCAGATTATCTTGATGTTTGTGCCAGTACCGCACCGGAACTGGAGATCGAAGCCCTGAAATGGCTCATGGATGTTGTTCAGGAGGCCACTGAGACACCACTGTGCATTGACAGCCCCAACCCCCGGGTTATTGAAGCTGTTTTTAAATATGCGAAACAACCAGGATTGCTGAATTCAATTTCGGGGGAGGGAGATAAATGTGACGTGTTGTTGCCGTTGCTGGCAGGAACCGCATGGGAAATAGTCGGCTTAACCTGCGATGATCATGGAATTCCCAAAGATGTTGAAACGAAGGTAAAGATCACCGAAATAATGGTTGAAAAAGCAGCAAAATACGGCATTGCACCGGATCGGATTCATCTTGATCCCTGTTTATTGGCACTGGCGACTGATAACGAATCGTTTATAAATTTCATGGCGGAAATCAGAGCGATCAGAGCTGTGTACCCGGACATACATATTACGTCAGGATTAAGTAACATTTCATTTGGGTTGCCAGGACGGGCTCAGGTTAATCGAACCTTCATGGCACTGGCAATTCAAGCGGGAATGGATTCAGCGGTAATGGATCCAACGAACAAAGATATGATGGCAACAATTTTTGCGACCGATGCGCTACTTGGACAAGACCGGAATTGCCGAAGGTACAGTAAAGCATTTCGTACCGGGATCATTAGTCCAAATAAAAAGAAAGTCTGACGGACGTACGTTTTAACGAAATGAATCATGTCAATCTCTGAAGTTGCCTTGGAATAGATTGGATGCTAAAAATCAAAGTGTTAATTCAGTTAGCCCATGCCCTCCAATTTATTTGTTTGCATTCCCTATTTTGCAATCAAAACAAACCATTATTTTTCATTCAAGGCAACGTCAGGGATTGACTTATCGAAACGAAGATGTAAACGTTTGTTTGTGATTAGGACCAATGAATATACGCAGACATTTTAGTAAATCATGTTAGGAATTACATAAATTAAATTTTAAAGGAGTAAGAAATGGAAAAGTATGTACTCGTCATTGATGAAGGAACCACCGGTACGCGAGCTTTGATTTTCAATCAAAAACTGCAAATTGTAGCTCAGAGTTATGAAGAATTCACCCAGTACACCCCCAGTGAAGACAAGGTCGAGCATGACGCCGTGGAAATTTACGAAAAAAGCGTGGCTATGTGTCAAAAGGCGATTGGCGAGGCCATGATTTCACCGGAAGAAATTGCCTGCATCGGGATTACCAATCAGCGGGCAACATGTTTGGTATGGGATAAGCTAACCGGTGAACCCTTATACAATGCCATCGTTTGGCAGGATACCCGAACCGCCGCCTTCTGTCAGGAATTAAATGCTGGCGAATGGGGCGAAAAAGCAAGAAAGACCACCGGTTGGACATTGGGACCGGTTTATTCTTCGATGATGCTGAATTGGTACATTAATAATGTGCCTCTGATCAAAGAAAAAATTGCGACTGGCGAAGCCCTCTTTGGTACCATCGATACCTGGCTGATCTGGAAATTAACCGGTGGAAAAAAACATGCCGTCAGTTATTCCAATGCCTCGGTTATGGGCAGCCTTGATTTAAGAACCGGGAAATGGTATGAGGAATTCCTTGCTTTTCTTGGCATTGATACAAAAATATTTCCAGAAATCATTACGGACTCCGGAGATTATGGAGTCGTGCAGAAAGATATTCTGGGTGCAGAAATTCCGATTACCGGTGTGATTGCTGACCAACATGCGGCCTTATTTGCCCAGGGATGCCGAACGGCAGGCACCGGAAAAATCACCAATGGTACGGGCTCATTTTTGGATATCAACGTTGGTACCGAATGCGTCATTTCTGATCAGGGACTGAATACTGTTATTGCCTGGAAACTTGGAAATGTGATGACGTATGCCCTGGAAGGATATGAATCGGTGACTGGTTCTGCCGTTCAATGGTTGAGAGACGGCTTGGAAGTGATTGCCGAGTCCAGTGATACTGAAGCCCTGGCCCGATCCGTAGAAGATACCAATGGGGTGTACTTTGTTCCAGCCCTGGCAGGATTGAGCGCTCCTTATCATGATCCTTTTGCCCGGGGAACGATATTTGGCATCACCCGGGGAACGAAGAAAGCCCATCTGATCCGTGCCACCCTGGAAGGGATCGCCTTTAGACTAAAAGATATTATGGATGTTGTGGCTAATGAAGCGGGCATAAAGATGAAAGCGATACGGATTGACGGCGGAGCCTCAAAAAACAACCTATTGGCGCAAATGATGGCGGATATGATGGATGTTCAGGTAGACCGTCCATTCTCGGTAGAGGCAACCAGTTTAGGTGCGGCAGAAATGGCAGGACTTTATGTTGGGTTATGGAAAGAAGCAGATTTTGATGCAGCCCTGACGATTGAAGCAAGCTTTACCCCGGAAATCGTTGCTGAGAAACGCAACAAAGCATATGATGGATGGCAGGAAGCCATTAAGCGTTCAATGAACTGGAACTACTAGGGGTAATCAAAATAGCATCATGACAGAAGGTTTATGGTTAGTCTTACTGATCGGAACATAATGATTTGATGTTTGTTCCAAAAAAATAGAGTATTATGAAATCATAGCTCCTGCAAATTCAGATAATTTGCAGGGGCTAATTTTGATTTAGACTTTAGTCTGTTGAGCACGCAAAACGTGCGAAATAATAAACCACCTGCTATGCGGGTGGTGGGCAAAAGGGTTATACCCAAAAATCACCTTTCCATGTAAGATAGAGATGTTCAGGCTCTA
>NZ_MJUY01000002.1:0-109395 GCF_002237635.1 Acetobacterium sp. MES1 | reverse complement strand
TGCCATTATTAAACGTGAATGGCTCAATCGCTTTAAAATCCTTGATTATAACCATGCTTACCGGCTGATCTTTGAGTATCTGGAAACCTTTTATAATACAACTCGAATCCACAGTCATTGTAATTATATGTCGCCGAATAATTTTGAAAAACTTTTTACTAAAACACAAAATGAAAATTTACAAATAGCAGGTTAAAATGTGGGTGTCAAATTCTCATTTTAATTTGTACTAAATCTTGACATAGGACCACGGGTTTATTTGTAAAAAATGGTTACTGATTAAACACTACCTTCGGGAAGAGAAACGATTAAATAAGCTGGTAGCGAAAGAAATATCGGAAGTAAATATTCAGAGAATTAAGATTCTTCAAGTTACAGCGATTGTAATCAATGTCGTTTTGATTTTTTCTTTTACATATTTGTTCAATCCGGTTACCGTAATGGAGGAAAAATGGCGCAATAGCGTGATCATTGTGCATCTTGTCAGCGTCGCCGTCGTCGCCCTGATAAGCCTTTTGCTGATAATCAATCGTAAAAAAGCAAATCCTCTTTTAGGTGCCAGAATAATTGAACATCTTATTATCGTTTATGTCGTTTCATTCGGACTTGCTATTATCTTTGTAGATCTGCCTCGTACAACAAATATTGTTCCATTTTTAATTGTCTGCGTGGTCATAAGTGCTTTTGTTTTGAGAAGACCGGTTTGCGTAGTTACACAATATTTAATTTCGTATCTTATCTTTTTTAATATCATTTCAACAAACGAAACAGATTCCATGGCTTTAATTACTAATTGTGTCAATGGCTCCGTATTTGTTATCATTGGCATTTTTATTGGAATTATTCTCTGGCAAACCGAAAGAAATAATCTACTGCAGAAACGAAAAATACAGGAACAACAAAATAAACTCGAATCAATGGCCTATTACGATGATTTAACCGGGCTTATTAACCGCCGCAAATGGATTGAACTGCTTAATCAGGAATTTGAACGGATGAAACGCTACAACCATAAAAGCAGTATCTTATTACTGGATATCGATAATTTTAAAGCAATTAACGATCAGTTTGGACATCCAGCTGGGGATCGAATTCTTCAGGAAATAGCGCTTCGGGTAAAAAAACAATTGCGCAGTTGTGATCGAATTGGTCGATGGGGGGGCGAAGAATTTATTGTGCTGCTGGTTGAAACACCGCTAGAAAAAGGGCTTGACGTCGGGGAAAAACTGCGAAATGAAATTGAAAACTTGACGGTGCCGTTTGAATCGCACCGGATAATGGTGACCTTGAGTATTGGTGTATCAAGTCTGGATTGTGAAAAAGAATTTTTTACCAGTTATAAAGAAGCCGATCAGGCCCTTTACTTGGCAAAACAAAATGGCCGCAACCGGGTTGAATGTTATCCGCAGGATACGTTGATACCCGTCACTTAAATTGTCTAATTTAACTTTTCGGTATCACCAGTAGTTAGTGGCTATGATTGCCATCAGCACGGGGCTTTGCGGTCAAATAGCTCTACGCTCGTCCATTGATCGAGAGGGCGGAGGTACTGTGTAAAACATCAATCCGCCTCGGTTGGTAAACCATGAAAAGGGGGACATCACCGTACCAGAAAGTCCAGATGCCCTCTTTCTTATCGTTCAAGTAAGCACCTTCATTACTCCGGATACCGCTATCAAACCAGCTTTTGTAATCACCGTTGAGCAGATTATTAGTATAGCTGCACGTTAAAGCAAGCTGGCCGTTTTCATGCCGGCTTCACGGGCTCCCCGGGAACTGAGCCCGAAACCAACTTATAAACTTATTACCAATATGTCATGTAACAATTCTCACAACAAAGGAGAAACCCCATGAAACCAGAAAAACTCACCGAAATCATCAGCGGCGGCGAAGGCCTGACCGTCGAATTTAATCAAAGCCGAAACAAATTAAATCGGGATGTGTTCGAAACCGTCTGCGCTTTTTAAACCGGAGCGGCGGTCATCTTTTTCTGGGGGTCGATAATCAGGGTGGGATTGTCGGGATCAAACCCGCTGCCATTGAAAAGCTGAAAATGGATTTTGTCACGGCCATGAATAATCCGCTAAAAATCTCGCCGACCTTTTATCTGTCCATTGAAGCCATCGAATTGGAAGGTAAAACGATCTTCCACATCCTGGTACCCGAGAGCTCCCAGGTGCCCCGCTGCAATGGCCGGATTTTTGACCACTATGAAGATGACGATCTGGATATCACCGACAACACCAACCTTGGTGGCCGGTTTGTATAACCGCAAGCAGGGGGCTTATACTGAAAACCGCATCTTTCCCTATGCAAAGCTATCCGAGCTTAACCCCGATTTGTTGAACCGGGCCAGAAAAATGGCCGCCAATGAACGGGCCGATCATCCCTGGAAAACCATGAACGATCTGGAGCTGCAAAAATGCGCCGGCCTGTATTTAAAAGACCCCAAGAGCGACAAAGAGGGGATTACCCTGGCCGGGATTTTGATTTTCGGAAAGCCCGAGCTGATTCTGGCGGCCTTGCCCCATCACCGCACCGATGCGCTGCTGCGCAAAGTCAATCTGGATCGTTACGACGACTACGATGATATCCGGGTGAATCTGCTGGAGAGTTATGAACGGCTGATGCAGTTTATCAACAAACACTTAAACGACACCTTTTATCTGGAAATCGATTAATGCAGATATGTGATGTATAAACAGCCTTTGCACTAGGGATTACCGGTCATAAAACCACCCAGCGGTTAAAATCAACGATTCCAACCACACTTAACTTCGCCCTGACAATGATTATGCGCATTGAAAGATGTTTTTATTTAAAAAATCGAAGCACACGGGATAGATATCAATAAGATATTAATGTGAATGAACTGTCAGGCCATTTGCAGTTGAAAATTGAACAAATTATTCCTGTTATAGTTGTCAGTAAATGTGTATAATTAACCCTAATAAAGCTTTAGAACACAAAGTGACGCAGGTTTTGTGTCCTGGGTCTTGCTAGTGCGGATAGTTGCGAAACAGGTTCACGTCGCTGCCATGGGGGCTTTTTCGGTTTTCATCGACGTCCAGTTATTAAAACAGCATCAGAAAACGGCCGAACACACAATAATAAATTCCAGTTTGAGGAGGGAACTAATAAATGGAAGAGAACAATAAAAAAAACGAGATTGTTAAAGCAATGATGAATGTTGAATACTATCCTGCTGTACTAAAAGATGAAGTAGCGCTAGAAAAATGTACACAAGTACCTTTACTAAGCATTGCCGCATTGGGGACAGCTTTTGCTACCATACCGGAATCTTTTAGAACCATTACGCAAACGATTGAAACTAGCGGAATGGATGGTTACTATAAGGCCGTTTTCCCAGAAGGGGTTGTTGGAGCGCTTGTCAAGGCAAAAGATGGCACTGGTTTCCGTGGTCTCATTCAGGGTGCGAATGGTCAATTTGCCGGTCAACCAGTATTTACGCCGGTAACGGGTAACATCAAAACAATAAAAACCGTTATTCCTGTTGATCCAATGACGCTGGTGATTGCCGTCGCATTGATAAGCATCGAAAAAAAACTGGATGATATCCTTGAAACGCAACAAGAGATTCTTGAATTTTTAAAACAGAAAGAAAAATCGAAACTGAGAGGAAACCTCAATATATTGGAAGATGTTCTGAATAATTATAAATACAATTGGGACAATGAAAAATACAAAACCAACAAACATATTCAGGTTCAGGATATCAAACGGGATGCGGAGCAAAGTATTGTTTTTTATCGGGAGCGAATCGTCAAAAAAATAAATAAAAAAATAAATCCATTGCTATTCATTCATCACGACCAGGATGTCAAAGGCAAGTTGGAAGAAGTGCGGGCTGAGCTCAAAGAATATCAACTAGCCTTATATTTATTCGCTTTTTCATCCTTCCTTGAACTGATGTTATTGGAAAACTTTGACTCGGCCTATCTTGATAGCGCCGTTCAAAAAATAGAGGGTTATTCCCATCAGTATCGGGAATTATATACTGAGTGCTATAACCAGATTGAAGGATATGCTAAAACTTCTATTAATTCTTATTTATTAGGTGGGTTAGCATCCATTAATAAATTTGCCGGTGATGCGGTGGCAATGATTCCCGTTGTCAGTGATTCACAGATTGATGAAACCTTAATTGAAACAGGCAACCAATTAGATAAAATTTGCTCAAAAAAGACAGAAGATACCATGGAGCAGTTTCGGAGCAACCAGAGTAGCTGTGTTAGTCCGTTTGTAGAAAATATCAACACCGTTAATCGGCTGTATAATCAACCACTGGCGCTTCTTTTTGATCAGGAAAACATATATTTAAGTCTACATCAGTAAGAACGAATAACTAAAATGTACGATATGGTTAATATAAAAATACCCCCTGTCTAACTGGGCACCAGGTTGCTGTACTTCTCTGGCGGTACGCCGCCAAGGCATACCCCGATTTATTTCAGAGAATTTTTATGATCACCTTAAGAGTTTTTTGAATTAAAATATAATCATGTCACACGGTTTGCCACATATTGACAAGTTTTTCAATGATTGTTACTATTGAACCAAAGTCATCATAAATTGAATGACCTATGCACACTGTTTAATGACAATGATGCAAAGCATTCTGTTCATAAAAACAACAAGAGTTGAGAAGGAGGATGAATTTGTGAGTAAACGTATACAGAAGTTGTCGGTTTTGTTGTTGGCTTTAGTGCTTATTGTTGGGCTGATTCCAGCCAGTGTGTCAGCATCAGCAAACCCAAGCGTATCTTATCGCACCCACGTGCAGAACGAAGGGTGGCAGGATTGGAAAAAAGATGGCACGATGAGTGGCACATCCGGTAAGGGACTTCGTTTAGAGGGAATTGAAGTGAAGCTGGATACCCAAGGCTATGATCTCGGGATCAATTACCAGACCCACATCCAGAATATTGGCTGGGAAGCCGATACAGAAAGAGGATGGAAGTCAAATGGCGCCATGAGCGGGACAGAGGGTCTTTCATATCGCTTGGAGGCCATTCAAATTAAGCTAACCGGGACGGATGCCAATCAGTTTGATGTTTATTATCAGGTTCATGCTCAAAACATGGGCTGGCTGGGTTGGGCCAAAAACGGAGAATCAGCTGGGACGGCTGGTTTCGGTTATCGACTTGAAGGGATTAATATCGTTGTCGCTCCGGCTGGGACAGGTACACCAGGTGGCGTGGTAGATAAAGCAGAACCGTTTTATGAAAATCCTCTGGCATTGTATCCTGCGATTGCATCAGAGCTCAAAGCTTTGAATTGGAAAGACGGTAAATATGAGAAGGGTCAATTATATTATTGTTATGAAGATTTATCAAATGATGGAATACCCGAATTAATAATTGGTATACAGGTAAAGCCCTGGAACTTTGCCGTTTTTCCATACGCTGGTAAATGCAATCATGAAATAGCAATGATTTTTCAAGTGAAAAATGGTTCGCCAGTCCCAATTTTAGGACGTGATGCATATATTAGAGGGAGATATTATTTGGATCCCAACAATTACATAATCGATTTTGGATCTGGCGGGGCCTATTCCCATGGCTGGGTTTATTATAGTGTTAGTGATTACGATTTGAACTATATAGCACATGTTTATTTGGAAAACCTTTCTGGAGAAGTATACACATTGAGAGATCAAAATGGATATTTATTAAAAAATCTTACAAAATCTGAAGCCTACGCGATATTTGATAAGTATTCGATCAAAACAAATATCGATTGGACGCCTTTAGTCTTTTAAAAAATAGAAGCCAGTGAAGAACGGCGCACCTTTTTAATAAACAAGTTGCCAATACGACTGAGTTCGACCGGAGCTTCCTTGACGGGACCGCCAAGGATGGCCGGCCTGCACAACAATAGTCTGTTTATGAGATAGAATAAAACAAATAGCACTTCAGAATAAATTAATGAATAGGAGGTCAAATTCGTGAGAAGAGAGTTGGAGAGGCTGCTGGTTTTCCTGATGGTTCTGCCAATGCTTTATTTGGTGCCAACTGGTGTTAAGGCTGATGCCACACCGAGCGTGAGCTATTGCACCCATGTCCAGAATGTCGGATGGCAGGATTATTCACCCCAGGGAGAGATGTCGGGAAGTGAAGGTCAAGGGCTGCGGTTGGAAGGTATTCGCATCGCTCTTAATGAATCGGGTTATGATCTTGGGATTGAGTATCAGACGCACATCCAGAATATCGGTTGGGAAACCGATACAGCCAAAGGCTGGACGACATCAAATGGTATTTCTGGAACCCAAGGAATGGGATATCGTCTCGAAGCGATCCAGATCAGACTGACGGGAGCTGATGCAGATCAATTTGATATTTACTACAAGGTGCATGCTCAAAATTATGGATGGTTGGATTGGGCAAAAAATGGTGAGGAAGCTGGAACAGCAGGTTTTGGTTATCGACTGGAAGGAATTATCATTAAAATCCTGCCAGCCGGTTCCGAAGCACCAGGCAATGTCGATTATCCATTTGTGAGCACAAATGAATTTTTAAATAAGATAAAAGGCAACTGGTACAGCATAAAAAATCCCTCAACATTACCAGGCTTGAAAATAACTGGGAATCCCTATGAAGAATGTGGCTTATTATGGTTGGGTTCAAAATATTATGAATGTCGGTATCGTATCATTTTCGTTGCAAAAGATGGTAAAAGTGGAACTTTTGAAGCTTACGAGCAGAATTATTATAAGCCACCATGTTCTGAAAATTCAAATTGGCAAAAAGTACCAATAGTTATCAGCGATATTTATCAGCTTAATGAAGATAATACGATTTCAAGAACATCAAAATCATATAAGGAAACATTTAGAAAGTAAATTTCAATATTAATTATGTAAGCGGTGCTCTCACATTCAGATTTTACTACGAAGCAAGGCTGTTATTAAACCAATTAATACCATCTGCCTTTGTAACCCTGGCCCTTGTGCCGGGGTTTTATTTTTCCTGATCCATTTTAAATGTCGCAAAATAATGCCGCAGTTTGCTGACAAAAACAAACTAAATGTGTATAATTAACCCTAACAAAGCTTATGGGGAACCGTGCCTGATACCATCGGATAGCGTAATAAAAGGCCGCCGCCCTCAAGCGATTCAATTTGTTACCGATGCGTTTCGAAAAATGATCATAAAAAGGGGAAAAGAAGATGTCACAAATTAAAAAACACCTAACTGGGAAAGTAGCAGTGTTGCTGACCCTGATGCTGCTGTCGGTATTCGTTTTTTCCGGTTGCAGCGCCCTTGATGGCCAGAATAAACCGGATTTTGAAGGGTATACCTGGATCGAAGTCGATGGTGGCGACCTGTCGGGCCAGCGGCTGCCCAATGTGGTGGTAGATATTGGTTTTGGCGATCGTGAGTATTATGCTTTTACCAATGAATATGGCCAATTGGTCAAGGTGACGGCAAAAGAAATCATTTTACAGGATGATGATAAGGAACCGGTTTTGGACACGGGCCGCTATTATCCCGATGAGGCCAAGGTTCCCGGTACCGAAAGCCCCACCCTCGATGAGGGCCATGTCATTGCCGATTCCCTTGGCGGGGTGTCCAATGCCTATAACATCACTCCCCAGGATAGCACCCTGAATCGGGATGGTGATCAGGCCTACATGGAAAAGGTCATTCGTGATGCCGGTGGCTGCAGTGATTTTACTGCGGTGATCACCTATCCATCGACCACCACCCAGATCCCCAGTCACTACTGTTATACCTATACCTTAAAAGGCAATGTCATCCATGATGAATTTGACAATGTCAATCCCGATGACGTCAATCAGGGACTGGGCCTCACGTCGCAAAATGGGGGAGCCGGTAGCGGCGTCAGCATTAGCGCCCTTGATAAAAAGGCCGAATACATCGTCATTAAAAATGACGGTACCAATCCGGTTGACCTGACCGGCTGGAAAATCGTATCCGTTACCGGGAATCAGACTTTTACCTTTCAGGCCTTTAGTTTAGCCGCTGGTGCCGAGGTGAAGGTAGGCGATTCTGCCACCAATTCCGGTATCGATTTTCATTGGCTCGATGGCGGCGGGACCTGGAGCAACAGCAAAAGTGACCCGGCGGAGTTATATGACAACACCGGTAAACTGGTGGACCGTTATGATGATTAATCATAACGTTAATGGAGAATAACCCATGAACATCATCACCATCTCAGCCGGTTCCAATTGTTATCTCATCTCTCAGGGGGAACACCACCTGATGATTGACGCCGGTGCCCCGGGAATGGGGGCTAAGATTGAAAAAACCCTGGCCCAACACCAGATTGCCATGGAACAAATCCGTTATCTGGTGCTGACCCATGGCCATAGCGATCATATCGGCAGTGCGGCCATCTTTCAGAAAAAATATGGTATCCCCATTGTCATCCATCAAAACGACATCAATATGATTGATAATCCCTTTTCACAACAAATGCAGGCCACCCATCCCATCGGCAAAATGATTACATGGCTAGGGAAGGGTACCATGAAGCGAAATCCGCCCCAAAGCTTCACGCCGGATCTGATCATCACCGTGCCGGAAACCAACCGGCTGGGTTTTGGCGAAACCATCCATCCACTGCCGGGACATACCCGGGGCTCCATGGTGATTACCTTTCCCAGCGGTGAATTATTTGTCGGGGACATCCTGATGCATATGCTAATCCCCCAACCGGCATATTTATGGGAGGATCACGCCGCCTTGCAAAAGAGTATTCAGGCGGTGCAGCAGCTGCCGGCAAAAACCATTTACTACGGACATGGCCGACCGACACCGGCAAGTAAAATAGGGCAGTAGCAATCGCCCGCAGAACATTTCCCGATAACGAAGCGCTTTTTGCCAGAACAATAAACAAGGGAATAAATATTTTCAGAATTAAAAGAACGGAGCAGATGTGACCGATAAAAATAAAAAACCAATGCGAAAGGACTACCAGGCCATTTTTACAAAAGCCTATGCTCTGATGGATGAAGCGATCATCGCCGGTAATTGTGGAGAATGGTGTGGCTATCATTGTTGCCGCCGACGTGATGACGACGAGAAACGACTGGGTATGTATTTATTACCGCTGGAATATGAATACATACAAGCGGCAGTCGCAACCGACTACGAGCTGCACAGCCAGAAGCACTACAAGATGCCCCCTAAAATTAAAAAAATGTATTATATCTATTGCCATCTGGAGAGTGGTTGCCTGCGGGATCATCGGCCCATTCAATGCCGGACCTATCCCTTTGAACCCCATCTCGAAAATGGGGTCTTCTCACTGGTAATAGAAAAAGAGCAGATTCATGGCTGTCCACTGATAACACGCCGCTCCGAGTGGCGTCCGGCCTTTATTGATGGCATTTATAATGGCTGGCTGGAACTGCTAAAGATCCCCATCATTAAGTATCACATTGAATATTTTTCTAAAGAGCGCAGCGCCGCTGGTAACATTATGATAAACTATCCATAACGCTAAAACAAAAGGAGAACATTATGAACCTATCATGGGTAACCCTTACCGTCAAAAATATGGACGAATCCTTAAACTTTTATACCGAAGTGCTGGGTCTGACACTGCTGGATCGCCGACCGGCTGGCCCCCAGATGGAGCTGGCCTTTTTAGGCGACGGCGAAACCAAGCTGGAGCTGGTCTGTAACCAGGCCGTCACCAGCTTTGATATGGGCCAGAGCATTTCTTTGGGCTTTTCGGTGGCGTCAGTTGATCAAAGTATGGCGACGCTAACGGAAAAAGGCATTGCCATTCACAGTGGCCCGTTTCAGCCTGCCCCGTACATCCGCTTTTTCTTTATCCTCGATCCCAATGGTCTGAAAATCCAGCTGATCGAACACCTCGCCTGAAAACTAAGAACATGAAACTTAAAAATCACCCATCCCAACATCATCGCCAAAGACTGGCAACAGCAGAAAGAAACAGGGACAGATGAAAGAAACGGTCTTAATCATTAATATCGCCACCCTGATGGTGACTTTGTTTTTAGTATATGTCAGTTACCGGCATCGTCGGGACAAGGGTGGGCTACCCTTTTTGTGTACGATGGTGCTGCTGTTGTCCTGGGTGGCCGGTTCCACCATTGAATTGTTTGCTCAAAGCTACGAGGCCAAGGTATTCTGGCGGAATTTTATTCAAATAGGGATGGCCTTTATCCCCATTGCCAATCTCTGGTTTGTCATTGAATACACTGAAAACAAAAACAAATATCTCAAATATACGGTGTGGCTGGCAGCAGCAATCAGCCTGACCGGAATTGTTTTGACCTTCACCAATCCACTGCATCATCTGATCCGCAAAACCGTGGAATTGGTTGAAATAAACGGTCACTGGAGCCTGTATGTGGAGCCGGCATTCTGGGGCAATATGTTTGTGCTGTTGCGTTTCGCCCTGATGCTGTTTTCGATCATTATTCTGATACTGTTTCAAATCCGTATTTTCAGAAGCGGTCAGAAGCAGGTTCTCTATATTCTGATCGGCTTTATTCTGGCCCTGACACTGTTACTTATCAAAAACTACCTGATGGTCGGAACCGCCGAAACTTTTCCGATGTCGGTGATCTTTTTGATTCCCAATCTGTTTATCGCCTATAGTGTCTATCGCCACGATTTTTTAAAGATTGCCCCCTTGGCCAAGGATTGGATCATCAATTCCCTGCCAGATGGGATCGTGGTTTTATCCGCCGCCGGGGAGATTGTGGAGGTGAATCCGTCAGCTGCTGCATTCTTCCAGCATTTTACCGAACCAGAAGCGGCCCAAAGCCCTGACAAAGCATCCGGCAACAAGCTCACAAACCGTGATTTCACCAAATACTCGGCCTTTCTTCACAGCCAATCATTATGGCAGGAGGGCTTAACGCAAAGAAAAAACGGCAGCGTTGAACTGGAGCTGGACACCCTTGATGGAGCCAAACACTACTACGAAATTGATCTGCATCACTTTATCAACGACCGACACCATTATTCCGGCAGTGTCTCGGTGATCCGCAACGTAACCAGCTCCCGGCTCGAGCGCCAGTCCCTGAAACGACAGGCCGAGATGGATCGGCATATTCAGGTGCTTAACAAACAGGCCTACATTGATTACGTCAATGCGTCAGTCGCCGACCCGGTTTCCTTATTGATTATCGATATTGATAAATTTAAGGCCGTCAATGACCAGTATGGCCATCCAGTTGGGGATGTTGTCATCTTAAAAGTGGTGGATGCCATCAAGCAGTGTATCCGCAAAGACGATCTGGTCGGCCGGATTGGCGGAGATGAGTTCAGCCTGACCCTTTTGGGCTGTGGCAAAGAACAGACCCAGGCCATCATCCGGCAGATTCTTAAGCAGGTTCAAAAAGAAACCGCCGATGTGCTCCATGAAAGGGTCACCGTCAGCATCGGTGCCATAACCGATCAGACCTTGCCGGACCACCATTTTGAAACGCTTTATCAGAAGGCGGACGAGGCCCTATATGCGGCCAAAAAAGCCGGTGGTAATCAGGTGGTCTTTTATGAACACTAAAAAACGGCCTGATCCAATCAACCCTGCCGGACCGCCCCCTTGAAACCCCATCTCAAAAACGGGGCCTTTCACTGGTGCCGAAGGCGGCCGCAACAAATGCGACAACATCAGATTCCCCTATACGAGTGCCTGCTGCCACGAATGCCGGTCAATCGGGACTCTATTGATTGACAATCTCGCTGATTTTGGCATACAGGTCATTTTCGTCCTTCATCAGATGTCCCTGGGGAAAGATGGTTGTCATATAATGCTGGGCAAACGGAAAACAGCATGCTTCAAAGGGTTTCATCTGAGAATTGATGAAGCCAAAATCAAGTTGCCTGATCTCGATTTGATCGACTTCAATATGTTGGGCACACTTCATTTCCATCGGATCAAAGATGAGTCCGAAGTGATCATTGCCGTTGTTGTCAAGCTCTCCGGCATAATCAATTGATAAATTACCTTCAATCCATAAGCGCTGATTCAAGAAAACGCAATTATACTGATTGATATCAATGATCAAATCCATTCTGGTGGGGCTATCCTGACCTTCAATATCACAAATCAGCTTGCCATTATAGGTGGTTGTAAAAACCGATTTCTGTAAGGTGGAGGGGAGAAAACCTTGGCCCGGATCATAGTGAAAGGTATTGGATTCGTAGTCACAGATCACCCAGGAAATTAAATTGGTCGTTTTGTTCCGGGCAATCACATACAGCTCATATCGCGAACCCCAAAAAACACTCGTATGAACATTAAAACACCCGATGATTGCGCAATGCTTTTTATCAGAGTGATCAAATATCGAAATCGGTACGAGCTCATAGTTATCGGGGATGTATTCTTTAACCTGTTCTGGAGTAATCTCATAGGCTAAAAACAAACTATAGGGTTCAACCACAAAGCCCATGTACTGATTATTTTTGGTATTTTGTTTGATAATAAAATTTTGGATGAATTTAGGTAGTTTCATCAGTTTTTGAGCGTTGTTAAAGGTCATCGCAATTCCGTCCGGGGTAATCTTTTTTTCAGTTTCCTTGATAAACTCGATTATTTCATTATTCATAGCTAACCACCATTTTCACTTTGCAATTGAAAATATTTGATTTTAATTAATATTATTGACAACAAACGACGCTTTTTTCTACTTATTGGATTAAAATATATATTAAATAGAAATATTTGTCAATGGCTGAATATCAGCACTGTGGCCAGCGCATTTCCCTGGACTATTCCGTGGCTTGGGTCAATCAGACCAGTGCGGCCATACCGTTTTTGTAAATGATGTTAATCTTGATTTATTCATTGATCTTTACAATCAGATGCGGTAAAATTACAACAATAATAAAAAAAGGAGTGATCATTAAGTGAATGATGAACCTGACGAGACGCATAGGATTAATTTTAACTTGCGCCCTAAACTAAAACCGTGTTTAGTTCGATTAAGTCTCTTATTCTACCATCGCAGACCTCGACGCAGTATTTTAAGTGCTGTTTTTTGTGGTCTTTTTTAGTATTATAAATTTGAAGAAAAATCATGTCTTTATAAACCGTTTTTCAGCTTATCTGAGAAACGGTTTTGTTATCGATCGAACCCCGTCTGGTGTTCACATATAATCGATCAATGCGAAGTGAATTAAGTTGAACAATGATTACTGTCAGTGCAATTTCGCAATTACCGATCACAAATAAAAATTGGAGGAATAAATGGAATCCCCTTATGACAAAAAAAGACAGTTTATCATCAATGCTGTCTACATTCTTTTAGTGGTGGCGATTGTGTATCTCATTTTTGAGTATGCAATTTCGTTACTAAGCCCTTTTATCCTGGCTTTCCTGATTGCATATCTGCTTAAAGGCCCGGCCAAAGCAATTTCTGAATGGACCCGGTTGCCAAACAAACTGGTATCGTTTGTTCTGGTTCTGGTGTTTTACGGTGGTGCCGGGATTCTGGTTGCCCTGGTGGGAGTTAAATTAATCTCAACCCTGACGCAAACCATCAGTGCCTTACCCGATATCTACGAGTATCAGCTCAGACCCTTTCTGCTGACCACTTTTGACGGGATAGAACAAACCGTCTTTCTGATTGATGCGGCCCTGGTTGATGTCCTCAATGCAGCATCGGAACAGCTGGTCAATTCCCTGGGGGATAATGTCACCAGTATCTCCTTGGCCTTTGTGGCCTTCTTATCAGACCTGGCCGGGTCGCTGCCGGCTTTTTTAATCAAAATGCTCTTGATGGTCATTGCCACCTTTTTCATGGCGGTTGATTACGAAATGCTGTCAGCCTTTGTTTTCCTGCAGTTTTCCGAGAAAGCCAATGAGATTTTCCAGACTATTAAAAATTACATCGTCAATACCCTCTTTGTGGTGATCCGGTCCTATGCCCTGATTATGTCAATTACCTTTGTTGAACTCTCCATTGGACTTTCAATTGTCGGGATTGACAACCCCATTCTGATTGCCTTTTTTATTGCCATCTTCGATATTTTACCCGTGCTGGGAACCGGTGGGATAATGATCCCCTGGTCGGTGATCACCCTGCTTCAGGGTAACTATCAGACGGCGCTGGGCTTGATCCTGGTTTATGTTTTTGTGACAGTCATCCGCAATATTTTAGAGCCTAAAATCGTCGGCGGTCAATTGGGCCTGCACCCGGTGGTGGCCTTAATGAGCATGTTTATCGGTGTTAATTTACTGGGGGTTCTGGGCCTGTTTGGTTTTCCCATTGCCCTGTCACTACTGAAACATTTAAATGATGTGGGAACGGTAAAGCTCTTCAAATAAAGCCCTTGGCCGCCAAAAAGAAAAATCACTCCAGCAGTTAAGGTTAAATGGTTTAGTCATTGGCATGCACCAACCTGGCGCAGCGACCCAAATATAGAAAACCACTAAGCACCGATCCTGGTTAATAACGATGCCGTAATTAAAACAAAGTCATGGATTAAAATCAATCCATGACTTTGTTTACGTTTTAACTCATTCATTATTATCTGGAATTGTTTCATTATCTGGCGATTTGTGTTCTTTTCTGATAGCTGCGAACCACACACGACAGGCTGAAACAAATCACAAAATAACCAACTGCCAACACCGCAAAGATCATAAAAACTTCAGGTGTCGTCGTATAGCGTCCCATAACCACAAATCCGCTGCGAGTATACTCGGGAATTGCAACAACCTGCAAGAAAGAGGTATCTTTAACAGTTGTAATGACCTGCGAAAGCAGGGAAGGCACAATACTTTTAAAACATTGGGGCAAAATGATGTAGATTAATGTTTGGATCAGCGTAAACCCCTGAGATGTAGCGGCTTCGAACTGGCCCTCGGCGATGGCGTTTAAACCGCCACGGACAATTTCTGCAATAACCGCTGAAGTGTATAAAGTCAAAGCTAATCCGCCACGAATGACAATGGTGCCATAGGGAATCATAAAGCAACACACCAGAATCCAGAGCAGTAAGGGTGTATTTCGAAACATTTCAATATAGAAGCCAGCCAATTTGCCCAAAAAGCGCTTTTCATACGTTCGCAGCAAAGCCAGTATGGTTCCAAAAATAATCGAGATAATAACAACCGATACTGAAATCGCTATGGTTAACGCCATGCCTTTGGCTAAGAATTCAACATTTGAAGGCGTAAATACATTTTTAAAAACGTCTAACATGTTACGGCCTCCTCACATGGATCATAGAGAGTACGGGTCGTGTCATTGCGTTTGAGACGTTCTTCATATTTTCTTGCCCAGGTTGCCAATGGGAAACAGAGCATAAAATACAAGAGACCAGCAAAAACATAAGATGGCCCATAATCAAGACTGGATGATGCCCATGAATCAGCCATATACATCAGATCAAAACCAGAAATCATCGCCAGAACGGAAGTGTTTTTAATCAGGTTGACGGCCTGATTGGTAAGCGGTGGCAGAATAATCTTAATTGTTTGGGGTAGAATAATATAGCGCATATACTGAATATAAGTAAAACCCTGGGACTTGGCCGCTTCGACTTGTCCCTCCGGAATGGAAGTAATTCCCGTCTTAACAACTTCGGAAACATAAGCACCATGATAAACCCCTATGCCTAGAACCCCAATTACAAACACACTTAGCCGCAGTCCCGCAATGGCCAGACCATTATACAAAAAGAAAACCTGAATAACCAGGGGAGTGTTTTGAAAGAACTCAACATAAATCCTTGCGATCCCACGCATTACTTTATTGTTTGAAGTTGAGATAACGCCAAAGATAATACCCAGAACAAGAGCAAGTATCAAGGCGAGGGCTGCGACCTCAATGGTTCGCAGAAACCCTTCGCCAAACATTTGCCATTCTCCAAACATCTTCTCCCAACGCCATAAGGCAAAAGGATTAGAACTATTCATTAATAATTAAGTCCCCATTTCGTGATCAGGCCTTCAATGGTGCCATCTTCTAACCATCCGTTGATATAGCCGTCAACTGCTTCAGTCAGAGCTATGTTATCAAGTTTTGAGGTAACACCATATTGTTGCGGTGAGAAGCGGTCTGGCAAGATCATGGTCGTATCGTCAACATAGCCACCAAGAATTGAACCATCGACACAGAAAGCATCAACGCGTCCAGAGTCTAAAGCTGCCTTGATCTCTGGATAAGTCGCATATTCTGAGAATGATACCGTAATCCCTTTTTCATCGGCAACTTTTTGAACAGCATCTTTGGAGGTCGCACTTTGAGCAACACCAATTACTTTGCCATTCATGTCAGCTAAACCTTTGAATCCGGCATCTTTTTTAACGAGCAGACCAACCGCATCTTCATAATACGGGGTCGAGAAGTTGTAAGTTAATTTTCGTTCGTCCGTAATCGTAAAGGTTGCAATAACAAGATCGACTTCGCCATTGTCAAGTAATGGACCACGGGTTTTAGCCGTTACCGGTGTTAATTCATAAGCATTTTCATCGCCGAGAATTGCTTTGGCCAACAGCTTGACAAGATCAATTTCAAACCCTTCGATTTCACCAGTAGTGGTGTTACGCAGCCCAAAGTTGGGAACGTCTTCTTTAACACCGACACGTAAAACACCGGCTTTAACAACTGCGTCCAAACTACCATCAGTGGTAGCATTGTCCTTTGAACCAGTTGACGACGAACAGGCTGCCAAGGTAAACACCAGGCATAAAACAAGCAGAGCAGAGAGTACCTTTTTCATAGTCATTTTCCTCCTAAATATAAAATATAATAACTAATATCGCTTGCGACATTAGAAATTAACGCAGAATCTTACTGAGAAAGAGTTTTGTTCGTTCCTCGGTTGGGTTTTCAAAGAAATGTTCCGGTTTTCCTTCTTCCACAATCCGGCCATCGTCCATAAAGATGACCCGATCGGCAACCACCCGGGCAAAACCCATTTCATGGGTAACCACTACCATGGTGATGTTTTCCTTTGATAACTTGATCATGACATCCAACACTTCCTGAACTGTTTCCGGATCCAGCGCTGATGTTGGTTCATCAAAAAGGATAATCTTTTTTTCAGTTGCCAGGGCTCTGGCAATAGCGACCCGCTGTTGTTGTCCCCCGGACAAGGTTGCCGGATAAGCATTTTCTTTTTCACTCAAGCCAACAATCGCCAAATATTTACGGGCTTTTTTGATGGCTTCTTCTTTGGACAGTTTTTGCAGTTTGATCGGTGCCAGGGTCAGATTTTCCAGCACGGTTTTATGGGGATACAAGTTAAAACTCTGAAATACCATCGCCGATGTTTGTCGCACCAGTTGAATTTTATTTTTTTGCGTAAGTTCTTCACCATCGATAAAAACATGCCCGGAAGTAGGTGCTTCCAGAAAGTTCATACAACGAACGGTGGTACTCTTGCCCGAACCTGACGGTCCGATAATTACTAATTTTTCACCCTCTGCAACCTCCAGATTAATATCTTTTAACACATGGTGTTCACCAAAATACTTATTCACATCTTGAAGTTTAATCAATTATTCTTCCTCCAAATCTAATGTCAATAGCCAAAAAAAGAACTTCCATAAAATATACGCACTGTGTTATAGTATATTTGAAGCTCCCTCGCTACATAAATTATTTTTAAATATAAAAAACCCTTTTACAATAATATTATGAAGAAGAGCTTTTGTCAAGCGTTTAAAAAGTTGCACTATTAAGAACGTCAATGCTCAAAAGAACTGAATATGCGATTCGGTTTTGGGTATAAAGGGGTATAATCAAATATAACTTAGAGTGAATACAACTTAGAGTGGAAAGAAGGCAGCAAAATGGGTGAGAAAATAACAACCGTTCAGTACAAAGGCAATTTAAATGAGGTTTATCGAGTCGCTGACAAGGGCGTCGGCAATGCTTATAACGAGTATGTTATTCGGACTAAAGACGATGATCCAGTTGAGCTGGCAAGAATTAAGTTTCAAAAAGGAGCCAGAAACGAACCCATATCGGAAGTCGGCGTCATTGATTCTGATTTGCTTGAGATTGTCAGAGATCGCTTAAAGCTATTCCAGGAAGGGGAGTTTGAGTGTACTGAGAATGCGATGGCCTTGGTACATATTGAGACAGCGATCATGTGGTTAAACCGTCGGGTGGAAGATCGGATCAAACGTGATGTCATCGGAACCCATAAGAAATAACTATACGCAACGACGACGAAGGTTGGCTATCGGGTTAAAACCCCAGTGGCCAACCTTTTGAATGTGTTGCTATAAAATTAATCAGGTTAATAGATTCAATACCGACGCATATAACTCCTGGGTATTTTCTTTCCAGCGATTACAGATGTCCAGCGCCAGTTTCAGGGTCGGGGCATTTAAGGCGATCTCCATTAAAACCATATTGTTTTCCTGAAGTTTTAGTTCCACCAGATAGTCGGTTTCGCCCAATTTCTGGTAGTTGGCAGTAATTTTTACTTCTTTAAAAATCTTGGCCCGGTTTTCCTTTAAGTAAAGATCAATCATCTCGGCAATATAAGTGGGGATTTTATCGTGAAAAACCGTCAGCGTATCCTTGCCCATGGGCGTTAAGCTCAATACTGATTTACCGTCATATTCCAGCGTTGAAAGAAAATCGTCCTTGATCAGATCGTCAATGTAGAGTTGGATATCAAAATAACCAATCTGCAGGTTTTCAATAATGATCAGAGCAATCTGCTCCCGGGTTAACGCGGTTTTGATTTTTTGTAGGACATAGAGTATGATTAATTTATCTTCAGCCTGTTGCGAAGAATTAAAGAGCATAAATATCACCACCTTTGTTTTGTAATGCTATTGTAACACATCAATGGGTGAATTTCCCTATTTCTGTGTAAAAAAGAGGAGAAAATGAAAAAAGAAATCTGCAGTCATCAGTCCGATGCCCTCAATCACACCATTAATCACCTGGGGCAGTCCCTGGGTGCCACGGCCGTCGGCTTTTCTGATCTGTCCATTCTACCGGAGCAAAAACGGATGGGCTTTAACCGGGCCATCACGATTCTTATCAAACTGTCCAATGGCATTTTAAATCAGATCGGGGAGGAGCCGACCCAAACCTATTTCAGCCATTACCGCAGTGTCAACCGCCTGCTCGATGATATCAGCCTGCGGCTGCTGCTGACCCTGGAGGCCCAGGGTTACCCCAGCGTGGCGATTCCGGCGTCCCAGTCGGTGGCCGATCCTAATGATTCGTTTACCGGCGCCTTCTCCCATAAAACTGGTGCCGTGCTGGCGGGGCTGGGCTGGATCGGCCGCAGTGCCTTGTTTATCCACCAGCGCTACGGCCCCCGAGTACGGCTGTCCACTATCCTGACCAATGCTCCTTTTAATGTCGGCGACCCGGTTACCGAAAGCGGCTGTGGCAGCTGCCGGGTCTGTGTCACGGCCTGTCCGGCCCAGGCCATCGAAGGGCAGCTGTGGACCCCGGGGATGGTCCGTAACCAGCTTTACGATGCCTTTGCCTGCAGCCAGCAGATGAAGGAGGCCTATCAGCATATTGGCCGGGGAGCGGTCTGCGGCCTTTGCATGGTTCGCTGTCCCATTGGCCAATAATTGCGAAAAATTCTTAAAGAGGTTTTTTTTTCAGTGAAAGTATTATATAATAGATCAGGAGAACTGCCGGCTGGTTTTGCTGGCAGTTTTTAAATTGTAAAGAAACAGAGAGAGATGTTGAAAAAATTTATTATACAGGCTGTTCAGGAAGACAGCATTTTCAGTGAAATGGATGTTACCCCCGGAGACTGTCTGCTGTCGATCAACGGTATGCCGGTCACCGATATTCTCGACTACCGCTATCTGATCGCCGATGACTGCTTAGAGGTGGAAATCGAAAAACCGGATGGGGAAATCTGGGAGCTGGATATTGAAAAAGAATACGAGGAAGATCTGGGGGTGGTTTTTCCCGAAGCGATGATCGGCACCAAAACCTGCAAAAATAATTGCGTTTTCTGCTTTATTGATCAGCTGCCCCAGGGCATGCGGGAAAGCCTCTATGTTAAAGATGACGATGAACGGCTGTCCTTCTTAACCGGCAATTATATCACCATGACCAATCTGACCCCGGATGAACTCAATCGGATTATCCGCTACCGGATCATGCCGATGAACCTGTCGATTCATACCACCAATCCCGAACTGCGGATTAAGATGCTTAAAAACCGTTTTGCCGGGGATGTGATGACCTATCTGGATACCTTTTATGAAAATGGTATTCAGATGAATGGGCAGATTGTGCTGGTGCCGGATTATAATGACGGCCCCGAACTGGAAAAGACGCTTAACGATCTAAAGCGCTTTTACCCGGTGCTGCAGTCGGTGTCGGTGGTGCCAGTGGGCCTGTCCAACCACCGTCAGGGTCTCGCCGAGCTCCGGCTTTTTACCCGGGATGAAGCCCGGCAAACCCTGGCCCTGATCGACGCTGTTCATGCTGAAATGGAAGCCCAGCATGGTGATGGTTTTGTCTATCCCAGTGATGAGTTTTATCTGCTGGCCCAGCGCCCGATTCCCGACAGCTCTTACTACTATGGCTTTCCCCAGATCGAAAATGGGGTAGGGATGATGGCTGATTTTAAAGCTTCGTTGACTGATGCCTTGGCCGATCTGAAACCCCCGAAAGCCCTGGAGCAGCCGAAAAAAATCGGACTGATCACCGGAACAGCGGCAGCTGATTATCTGAACGACCTGGCGACCACCATCACCACCGCCGTACCCGGACTGACGCTTGCAGTTTTCCCGATCACCAACCACTTCTTTGGGGAAGCGATCACCGTCTCCGGCCTGCTCACCGGCGCCGACATCCATGCCCAGCTCAAACCGCAACTTGCGCAAAATCCCTGCGACTTCCTGCTGCTGCCGAAAAACGCCCTGCGCAGCGGCACCCAAACTTTGCTCGATGACTGGACCCTGGAAAGCCTCAGTGCCGCCCTGGGCGTCACCATTGCCGGGGTTCCCCTTGATGGTCAGGCCCTGCTAAAAAACTGCACCGCATAAATAATGCTGAATCATTCAGCCAAAAATTAATACTCCAAACAAAACTTGCTTTGCGTTCAGTTTCCATAAACAATTGTGTAACGTGTAGGCGAACAGTTCATCGAACTGTACGCCGTACAGTGTAACAATTGTTTCGTGCGAAACTGGACACAAAGCTCAACGCACTTTTGCAATTACCGCAAAATGATAATAAATGAAATGAGGAACCACTATGCCAAAACCTATCGTCGCAGTGGTGGGCCGCCCCAATGTGGGCAAGTCCACCCTGTTTAATAAATTAGTCGGCGAACGAATCGCCATCGTCGAAGACACCCCCGGGGTAACCCGGGACCGGATCATTGCCGACGCCGAATGGCAAAACCACCACTTTACCCTGATTGATACCGGCGGAATCGAACCCCATACCAAGGATGATATCCTGCTGCAGATGCGGGTTCAGGCCGAGGTGGCCATTGATATGGCCGATCTGATTGTTCTGCTGGTTGACGGTCGGGAAGGAATGACCGCCTCAGACCTGGAAGTCGCCAATATGATCCGTAAACACGACAAGGATGTGCTGCTGGCCGTCAACAAGGTTGACAGTCAGAGCCTGGAAAATAACATTTTCGAGTTTTATAACCTCGGTATCGGTGAACCGCTGGCCATTTCGGCTGAACAGGGGCTGGGACTGGGGGATTTTCTCGATGAGATCATCAACCATGTCAAGCGCTATTACGATGAAGACGAGTCCGAAGATGAACGCCTGCGGGTGGCCGTCATCGGCAAGCCCAACGTCGGCAAGTCGACCCTGATCAACAAGGTACTGGGCGAAGACCGGCTGATTGTCAGCGATATTCCCGGCACCACCCGGGATGCCGTCGATACCAGCGTCCGCTATGATGGCGAAGATTACGTCCTGATTGATACCGCCGGATTGCGGCGCAAGAAAAAAATCTATGAAGACATTGAACGTTACAGCATTGTCCGGGCCATTGCCGCCGTCGAACGCAGTCAGATCGTCCTGATTCTGATTGACGGCTCCCAGGGCGTCACTGAACAGGATGCCAAAATTGCCGGAATCGCCCATAATCGCTCCAAACCATCGATTATTATCGTCAATAAATGGGATGCGGTGGAAAAAGACAATAAAACCATGAAAAAGATGGAGGGGGATATCCGTGATGCCCTGTCCTTTATGGACTATGCGCCAATCATTTTCATCTCCGCCAAAACCGGCCAGCGCCTCGGCAAAATCTTTGAAACCATTGAATTTGTCAAGGCTCAAAGTGCCAAACGAATTACCACTGGAAAGGTTAACGAAGCCCTGGCCGAATTTGTGATGATGAAACAGCCACCCTCCAAACATGGACGCCGTTTAAAGCTTTATTATGCCTCCCAGGTGGCCATCAATCCACCAACCTTTGTGGTCTTTGTTAATGATATGACCCTGGTTCATTTTTCCTACCAGCGTTATCTGGAAAACAAGATTCGCGAAACCTTTGATTTCTTCGGCACCCCGATCCGTCTGTTTATCCGGGAACGGGCCGAGTAACAAGCATCTGATAACAAGTATTTGACCGTTTGCTGGAAAAACTCTGATTATGGTGTTTGTGATCTCGGAACCCAACCACAGGATGGGACAGGTATGCAATATCATGGACAAAGATAAACGATTCACATTTTTATGCTGCATAGACCTTCATTCGTTTGAGGGTCTTTTTTTTGTTGTCTGATGGTTGTTTGGTTGACTTCTCAAAAAAGCAAAAGATCGTTTTAAACATCGCATTTTTGTCGTATAATTGTTATATCAGATAAAAAAGCTTTTCAGAAGGAGGCTACCTTGAATCTAATCAACGCATTTAACCTGACCGCAACCGACGTCGTCACCATTACTGGTGGCGGTGGCAAGACCTCCCTGATGTTTGCCCTGGGCCGGGAACTCACTGCCGCTGGCCAGGCCCATGTGATCACCACCACCGCCAAAATCTGTGTGGCCGATGTAAACCCGGCGCAGCTGCTGATTGATCCGGATATCGATACCATTATAGCCGAAATAAAAAAAGACCCAGCCAAAGAATGGATCATTGGCCGGGAAACCGTCGCCCAGCAGAAAATTGCTGGCTTTGATGATGCCAATCTGCGCAGACTGCATCAGGCATTGTCTCCACTGGTGATCATTAACGAAGGGGACGGCTCCAATCGACGGCCCTATAAGTTTTATGCCGACTATGAGCCAGCCATTCCGCTCCTGACTACCAAAATCATTCATGTGATTGGAGCAGAAACCTTTAAGCAGCCGATCGATGAAACCCTTTTTCATCGCTCCCAGCTTTTTGACGGACCGGAGTTGATTTTTGACGAGGCGGTCTTAAAACGCTCCCTTGAAACCTTTAGTCGGACCAAACTTGATCCCTACTTTTTTGATCCAACAGTTGATCGCATTCTGCTGATCAATAAGGCCGATGGGGCGCATCTTGAGGATGCCCGACAGATGGCGGAAATTGGTAAAACGATTTTTTCCTTTTGTTTTATCGCCTCCCTGAAAGAAGGCTGGATCAAAGGCTGCTGATAAGAGATAAAAAAGTGCTAACTGCAATTTTCAGACTGTCAAAAAGCTAACCAGTACCGACAATTGTGTATCATGTTGTGACCTAGGAACAGACCCTACGCATCGGAGCGGACAACAGATTGACAAGGGTCTGACCCCTTGGTCATTGGTCGGTACGGTAGTTTTTCGACAACCTCAAAAGCGCTGTCAGCACTTTTTTTATTAGGAAAGGGTGGGCCAGTTCAGGACTTTAAATACTGAGGGCTTTATTGCTGATGCGGTCAGCCAGATTCTTGACCTTTTCCTCAATTTGAGCAATAATCGCCAGAAATTCGGCGTCACTTTTGCCGGAGGGATCATCCAGTCCCCAATCTTCAGTATAGCGGCTGGGCAGGTAGGGGCAGACGACATTGCAGCCCATTTTGATGACAATTTCAATCGGCGGCAGATCTGTCAGCAACTTGGAGTGCTGGGTCGCTTCCATATCAATGCCGTAGTGGGCTTTAATCAGGCGGACGGCATCCTGGTTGATTTGCGGTTTGGTCTCGGTGCCGGCTGAATAGCTTTCAAAGACATCACTGGCAAATTTCTTTGCCAGGGCTTCTGCCATCTGGCTGCGGCAGAAATTATGGACACAGATAAAGGCAACTTTGGGTTTGTTCATTAATTTCTCCTGTTTGATATAAGCTAAATCGAATCTTTGTAGGTGTTAATCAGATCGATGACGTTTTCCCGGATTTTATAGCGTAAATGGCGTGCTTGTTCCAGCTGCTCCTCCTCAGTACCAGTAAAATCAGCCGGATCTTCAAAGGTCCAGTCGAGGACATTCATAGCCAGCGGAAAAATCGGGCAGCGTTGACCATTTTCCAGGTCGCAGACCTTAACGATTATGGAATAGAGGCGCCCCTCTTTAAAATAATCAAACACCGAATTGGTCGTGTTTTGACTGAGATCATAGCCGACTTCTGCCATCACCTTGACAATCAGGGGATTGATGGTGCCCGGTTCCAGGCCGGCACTTTCGGCGATGAAATAGTCTTTTCCCAAATCATTTAAAAAAGCTTCGGCCATCTGGCTGCGGGCGGAATTATGGACACAGACAAATAGTACTTTAATCATATTTCTGACTCCTTGCAACAAAGATTTGACTGTAAGCATAACATAATTAAAGGATGCCAGCGAGATTGGTTATGTTAAATTTTTAAACTGCTCAGAAACTTTTAAAACAATCAAAACACACCCGGAAGCGGGTGCGATGCTTACCGGGTGTTCTGCTGAATGCTTTAGTTTAGCGATTAATATCGTGAGCAAAATAATTCACTCCTGTAATTGCTCAGTTACTGGCTAATATTTTATCAAGGGCCTGCTGAACGTGTTCGATTTCGGCCTCAATATCGTCCAGATTCTGATATTTCTCATTGTGTTTAATATCATAATCGGGAGTCATCACAATTTCGTCATAGAGTTCATACCCCATATCTTCATATGCCATCGACGCACAGGTCGACGGACAGCCATTCAAAGAAATGTATTTTTCATCATCACCGGCCGCTGCAACCTCTGCGAGAATGTTCATGCTGACATGGGGGAGGATGGTGATGTTTTCCTCATCAATAATACCAAAATACTGGGCCACAGTTTTGGTCATCATACTGACATTGCAATGCCCGGGACAGGGATAAATTTTTAATTTCATATGCGTTACCTACTTTCGTGCGGTTTATTTAAAATCCAGGGTTTCAAAATATTCTTCAACAGTTTGATCCATAATTTCCAACAGTGTTGTGATGCCTTTTAACTTTACCCGATAATGCATTTCAACCCCAATTTTTTTATTTTCCAGAATGCCCGCTTCACGCAGAATTTTTAAATGCTGGGAGAGATTTGCCTGACTATAATCAAAAGCAGGCAGAAGTTCACAAACACAACGTGATTGATCCAGAAGTGATTTTACTATTTGCAAGCGGATGGGATGACCCAGCGCTTTGAATATTTTGACAGAAAGATCTTCGCTATTCATAATTGACCTCTTTTCGATATTTTTAAACTGATTCCACAGCTAAAAGGGTTGACAACGGAATGGGTTTTATAACATTATAAGCAATCACTTATAAAAATGCAAACTTAATCGATTGCCCTTGACACCCATAACCGAGAGGCGTATAATGAATTCAACCATAAGCATTTAATTATATTATAAACGAGGTGGAAGATATGAGTCAAGAATTACCAGGTTTTATTATGTGTGTCTGTACCGGAAAATGTCCTGGCTTTCAAGCCATGGATATTTGGGATTTCATCAACCAGGTACGGGTCGAGTTGCCGGTGGAATACGCCTTTATTCATCCACAACTGTGCGAAGAAGATGGCGATCGTTTTCTGGCTGATTTTTTAAAGTCCCATCGCAAAGTAATCATTGGCGCCTGTGCCCCCAATATGCAACGGAAAATGTTCAAGGATGCCTTTAAAGAAGCCGGCCTTAATATTGAAGAAGATGCCGTGATGCTGGATATCCGCGATATGACCAACGAAAAAGCCTTTGAAGTGGTGGAAAACAAACTGGAAGAAATGGGATATGAGGTGTAGCCATGAGTGAATCAACTTTTATGGGTGTCGAACGGGATCGGATTGACTGGTCTCCCCGTATTGATTTTTCAAAATGCAACGATTGTATGGACTGTGTGAAATTCTGCCCCCATCAGGTTTTTGAAGTCGATGAGAATGCCAAACCCAAGTTAAAGGTCAAAAACCCCAATAACTGTGTGGTTTTCTGTCGGGCCTGTGCCAAAACCTGTGGTCCGGATGCCATTACCTTTCCGGATAAAACCGAAACCACCAAGATGATCAAAGCCATCCGTAAGGCAGAAAAAGCAGCAGAAAAAGAGGCTGAAGCCAATGAGTGAGTCAATTTATGTATTGCCCTGTAACGGCCTGGATAAATGCGCCGGGGATCTGTCCCGGCGAGTGGCCCTGGAGCTGGCCCAGTCAGCAGAAGTAGCGCTGATCTGTCCGGTGTTATTAAATCAGAACCGCAGCCGCTACGAAAAAGCCCTGGCCGCTGGCGATTTAACCATCATCGATGGCTGCAATACCCGCTGTGCCAGTAAACTGGCTGGCGATCTGGAACTGGCCATCAAGGACAAAGTCAATGTCAGTGAAGTCGCCAAAACCCTGGATATCAAACTGGGGGTCGACATTCAGGAAAATGATGACACCCGGGCGGTTGTCCAGGCTGTCTTGGCAAAAGTAAATAGTAGTGCCGCTGATCAGGCGGAGTCGGAGTTTATTGAACCGGAAGCGGTTGAGTATAACAGCTTTTCCCATGGAAAATTTATTTTCAAGGTCCCCCAAAGCAATTATTTCTTCAATGAAAACGACTGTTGGGTGACCGTGTCCGGAAAGATGGCTCGGGTGGGGGTCAGTGATTATGTACAACAGAACCTGTCAGACATTCTCTATGTCGACCCGCCGGAAATCGGCGATGAGTTTGAACAGTTTGACGATTTAGGCAGCATCGAGTCCAGCAAAGCGGTGTTTGAAATTATTTCACCGGTTTCTGGTACTGTGGTGGCTGTCAATAGCAGTTTAAATGATGCCCCGGAACAGGTCAACGAAAGTCCCTACGAAAAAGGCTGGCTGGTGGAAGTGAAACTCCGTGATTTTTCCGAAGATCAGGATCTTCTCCACGATTGCCCGGCCTATTTTGAATTTTTACAACGAAAGGTAGCAGAAATCGATGTCTAAAATAAAAGTAATCCCCTGCAGCGGAATTGGCAAAGTATTTGGTTTACTGGCCAGAGAATCGGTATTAATGGTAACTGAGGAAAAGTGTCCCAACGACACCGAGACCCTCTGCCTGGCCCATGTGGTCACCGGTGATGATGAGGTCGTGGCCAAGATTAACGGCAAATCCTGCATCACCATGGATGGTTGTGCCAAATACTGCGCTAAAAAAAGTGTCGAAGAAACCGGCGGCGTTGTCGTTAAAAGTCATAAGGTTCCCGATTTTATGAAAGCCCATCGCGGTGAAGAACATGGTACGGGAACTGCCCTTACTCAAGACGGTTGGAACTATGCCGAAGAACTGGCCGAAATTTTAGCTGCTGATGTTAAAGAAATAAAAGGTGGGGGTGACTTGCTATGATAAACAATAAAATTGGGATTATTTCCTGCAGCGGTGAAGAGTGCCTGGGGGGGACCATTTCCCGGCTGGCAGTGCGTAAAATGATGGAAGAACTCAAACCGGGGATGGTATCGACCCTTTGTCTGCCCTTATTTATCGCTGGTGATGGCGGCGAACGGGAATTTGCCGAAAAATATCCGACCATTGCCGTCGATGGCTGTTCCAAATGCTGTGCCAAACGGGCCATTGAAAAATACAGCAATCAGGTTGCCGGTAGCGTCGATGTGGCCGAGATTATCGGCGAAGACAAATCCCTGGAAAAGCCCTTGTCAACCCGTCATCTAACCGACGAACACCATGAGTATGTCAACAAAACCGCTGCTATAACCTGTCAGATATTTGACGATATTTTAGCCAAACAATAACAAAACCATCATCAAAAAAGCCAGATCATTGACAAAAATGATCTGGCTTTTGGGTTAAGATGATTATTCTGGTTTAACGGACTCAGTCGGTTTCATAACCCAGCAGCTGCAGATGGGCTTCCAGGCTTAAATAATTGGGGGCATACTCCTCTTCTTTCATCAGGGTACACTGGTTCAGCCGACAGCTGCCTAATATCAGTTTGGAGGCAAAGGCCATGCAGGAACCCTGGCCACAGACCTTACAGCCAATTTTCTTGGGCAACAATTTATAAAGCTGTATCGCACTGGGGCGCTCCCGGGTTTCCTCATTGGGTTCGATATTATCTTTGTTTGCCCAAGTCTCATTGATAAGATTATAAATATGATCGATCATTTCATAACACTGGGCTTCATTGGTTAATTGGGTACAGGTAAGATTGCGATCGTGGATATTGATGATATGACTGCCGATCTTATAGGTAAAGGTATGGGCTGAGGGAATATAAAGGCCGGTCTTAATCACCGTATTGAGATAGGGCATGACGTCAGGAACCGGATTGCTGAGCTTCGCCCGAAATTTAATCCGACCGCCACCGGTGGTGCAGGGTTTGATGTAAATAAGGCTGATGGTTTCGAGGTACATTAGTTATTCTCCTTTAAATATGATTTCAAGCCATTAACCAAGGCATCGATATGCGCCGGTTCATTGAAATAGCCAATCCCAATGCGACAGCTGCCCCGGGTCACCGTCCCAATCAAACGATGGGCACTGGGGGCGCAATGCAAGCCAGCGCGGATCATCACCTGACATTCCTGATCCAGATAAAAGGCGATTTCTTCGGGAACCTGTCCTTCAAGATTAAACGGAATAACCCCGACACTCTTGGAAGAATCACAGGGGCCATAAATTTCGATTCCCGGCACCGTACTTAAAGCATTGAGGGCATAGTCCATCAGAGCATCCTCTTTATGACGGATTGTCGCCAGGCCTTCAGCCTCTAGAAACGAAAGTGCGGCCCCCAAACCGATGATGCCGCTGACATTCATGGTACCGGCTTCCAAATGGTTGGGATAATAATCCGGCTGGTATTCGTAGGCTGAATCTCCGCCGGTCCCACCGGAGATAAGGGGATGAATTTCAGCCTCGCAATTGACAACCAGGCCGCCGGTACCCATTGGTCCCAACAGGCTTTTATGGCCGGTAAAGGCCAACAGATCAATGTTCTGGGCCTGGACATCAATGGGAATCACCCCCGCCGTCTGGGCGGCATCCACCAGAAAAAGCAGGTTCTGCCTGCGGGCTAAAGCGCCGATCTCACCAATCGGTTGAATGGTTCCCAGGACATTGGAAGCATGGGTAAAAACAATCATCCGGGTTTCCGGTGTGATCGCCGCTTCCACATCCTCAATCGCCGTTTCGCCCTGAGCCGTGGCCGGAACCACTGAAATCGTAATGCCCCGATCCCGTTCCAGGGTTTTCAGACATCGCCAGACAGCGTTATGCTCCAGCGCACTGGTGACGACATGATCGCCAGGCTTTAAAATACCCTGGAGGGCCAGATTTAACGATTCCGTAACGGAAGAAGTAAACACCACTGTTTTGGGGTCGTTGTGGTTGAACAATTTGGCAAGACTTTTTCTGGTCTGATAAACCAGACCATCGGCCAGAATCGCCTTTTCGTAGGAGCCGCGTCCAGAAGTCCCGCCATTATTGACAATATAATCATAAATCGCATCAGGAACGGCCAGCGGCTTGGGAAAGGTGGTGGCCGCATTATCCAGATAAATATCCATATATGTCTCCTTCTATAATCATTTAATAATATCCTTAGTTATCTCTTTTATCATAAGCGCAAAAAATAAATTCGTCAATAAATTTAACAGGTAGAATTTGGGTTGATTAAAATCGAATTTCCATGATTTTACTTAAAAACAGGGCAAGAAATTAACAGTTGACATAATTGAGAGAAAAATAGATCATATCAGTAACCGTAATTTTATGACGGCACTGGCTTCATTATCGTTACATAAATATTTCAGACAAATACAAGGAGATACCATGAAAATTACAATTATTGGTGCTGGCCCCGGTGGCTATGAAGCTGCCATTATGGCAGCTAAGTTAGGGGCAGAAGTGACCGTTGTCGAAAAAAACAGGGTCGGGGGAACCTGCCTCAATGTGGGCTGTATTCCAACCAAGGCCTTACTGGCTTCGGCCGATGTATTGACGACCTCGTTGGAAGCTGAGAAATTCGGGGTATTCAATGAGCATACTTTTGCCGATCTAAATCAGGTAATCGAACGCAAAGACAAGCTGGTATCCGGTTTGGTTAAGGGAATAGAATTTCTTTTTGAATCAAATGGGGTTACGCTGGTGCGAGGGACTGGCCGACTGATCGATGCCCATACCGTCAGCGTCGAGTTAAACGATGGCGGGCTTGAAACCCTGGTCAGTGATAAAATCCTACTGGCCACCGGGTCCGTCCCGATCTGTCCGGAATTATTTCAGTATGATGGTGTGCGGGTGATTACCAGCACCGAGGCCCTGTCACTGCAACAGCCGCCCAAATCGATGATTATTGTTGGCGGCGGCGTCATCGGTTGTGAACTGGGACAGTTTTTTAGTCGGATGGGGACCCTAATCACGATTGTCGAAATGGCCCCACAGCTGCTGCCCTCCGAGGATGAGGATGTCGCCAAACAAGTCATGCGGCAATTCAAACGAGAAAAAATAAAAGTCATCACCGCCAACAGTGTGTCCAATGTGGCGGTTTCGGACGCTGGAGTCGTGGTGACATTGGCAGATGGCAAAACCTTAGCAGCCGAAATGCTGTTGCTAGCCATTGGCCGGGCCAGCTTTGCAAGTGGACTGAATCTGGAAGCATTGGGAATCGCTGTTGATCCCAGGGGGCATATTGAAGTTAATGATCATCTGGAAACCAGTGTTGCCGGTATTTATGCCGTCGGTGATCTGATTAACAGCCCATATTTGGCCCATGTCGCCTCAAAAGAGGGGATTATTGCCGCCGAAAATATGCTGGGGCACAATAAATCCGGCGCCCATAAAGCGATCCCCCGATGTGTTTATACCGACCCCCAGGTTGCCGCAGTCGGGTTAACCGAAAAAGAAGCCCAGATTAAGGGGATCAAGTATAAAACCGGCAGTTTTGATTTCCGATCACTGGGTAAAGCCCAGATCATCGGGAAAATTCAGGGCCAGGTTAAAATTATTGTCAATCAGGAGGATGTGATCATTGGGGCCTCGATTATCGGACCAGAGGCCACCGACCTGTTGGCCGAATTGACCATGGCCGTCCACCTCGGCTTAACGGCAGAAGCCCTTGGGGAGGTGATTCATCCGCACCCGACCCTGTCCGAAGCGATCATGGAAGCCCTTCATGATGTCCATGGAAAATCAATTAATAAAGTTAAGATGCGTTTGTAAAAATTTTAAAGATATTTAAGATGAGCAAAAAACGCTTGACTTAGTTACATGAATGAATTATCATATGATTAATAAGACATATGAAGATACATTCATATAAGAAAGAAGGATTATCATGTATAAGAATTTTTCACCCGATCAGGTAAGCTTAACAAAATATTTATTCTATACCGGCAAAGGCGGCGTCGGCAAAACCTCCACAGCCTGTGCCACGGCAGTGAGTCTTGCTGATCAGGGCAAGCGTGTATTTCTCGTCAGCACCGATCCGGCGTCAAATTTACAGGATGTTTTTGAAACCGCATTAACCGGTCAAGGAGTACCGATTAAGAATGTCCCCAATCTCGTGGTTGCCAACCTGGATCCGATCCAGGCCGCAAAAGAGTATAAGGAATCCGTCGTTGGCCCCTATCGGGGGAAATTACCGGATGTTGCCATTGCCAGTATGGAAGAACAGCTGGCCGGTTCCTGCACCGTTGAGATTGCGGCCTTTAACGAATTTTCCCGCTTCATCACCGATGAAAAAATGAGCCAAGACTATGATTATATTATCTTTGATACCGCCCCCACCGGACACACCCTCAGAATGCTGCAACTACCATCAGCCTGGGATAGCTTTATTGATGAAAGTACCCACGGCGCTTCCTGCCTGGGGCAGTTATCGGGTTTGACCGAACAAAAGAAAATGTATGAAAAAGCCGTGCGAACCTTATCCGATGGCGACAAGACAACCCTGATTCTGGTTTCCCGTCCCGAACCATCGCCACTGGCCGAAGCGGCCAGAGCATCAAAGGAACTTAAAGAAATTGGGGTAGACAATCAACTATTGATCATCAATGGGGCCCTGGAGAACTTTGACCAATCCGATGACATTGCCACGGCTTTCTACGATAAGCAAAAAGATGCCGTTAAAAATATTCCCAATAGCTTAAAAACCCTGGATATTTATACCCTGCCATTACGGGCCTATAACGTTGCCGGGGTCGACAACATTCGTCGCCTGTTTACTGAAGATGACGCGATTAAAGCAGAGCAAGTACAGAAAATCAGCGATTTGCCCGGTTTGGAAAACCTGGTCAAAGACATGGTTGATTCCAACAAAAAAGTTATCTTTACCATGGGTAAAGGCGGCGTCGGTAAAACTACCATTGCCGCTGCGATTGCGCTGGGCCTTTCAAAAATGGGCAAAAAGGTTTACCTGACCACCACCGACCCGGCTGGTCATCTCAGTGCCGCAACCATGGGCGGGGAAAATATCACCGTCAGTAATATTGATGAAGCCGTAGAACTGCAGAAATATCGGGATGAAGTCATTGGTAAAGCCAAAGCAGCTAACATGAGTCAAGATGACATCGACTATATCATTGAAGATCTGGAATCTCCCTGCACCCAGGAAATTGCTGTATTCAGAGCCTTTGCGGAACAGGTCGAAAAAGCTGAAGATGGGGTGGTAGTCATTGACACCGCCCCCACCGGACATACCCTGCTGCTACTCAACTCTACTGAAAGTTACCATAAAGAAATGCAGCGATCCAATGCCGATATTCCCGATTCCGTCGTCAATCTGCTCCCACGTCTGCAAAATCAGGCCGAAACCGAAGTTGTTATCGTCGCCCTGCCAGAAGCAACCCCAGTTTTTGAGGCCCTCCGGTTAGAAGCCGACTTAAAACGGGCCGGTATTCTGAGCAAATGGTGGGTGATGAACGCCAGCCTACTGGCTACCGATACCAAAGATCCATTTTTACGGGCCAGAGCCAATAACGAACAAAAATGGATTAAACGAATAGCCAAAGACACCAACGGCAATTATGTGGTTATTCCCTGGAAAAAATAATGCGTGAGGCAAATGAACTCAGAAAGGAAACATATGGATATATTACAGGAACAGCTAAAAGCAAAAAAAGCCGGTCTGGCTTACGCCATTCTGACTGTGGTGGATGCTGAGGGAACTTCCCCATGCAAAATTGGAAAGAAAATCTTACTGCTTGAAGATGGCTCCGCCATGGGAACGATCGGCGGTGGCCAGTTTGAGCGTGAGGCTTTAGCCGATGCCAAACAAGCCATTAAAGATCGCCAAAGCTTTTTTAAGCGTTATGAACACATCCCCACCTATGAAGCAGCTGGTCTGGGATGCACCTTTAATGTCAGTTTATTTGTCGAAGTGGTCAGCCCCCGGTTGCAGCTGGTTGTTTGCAATGCCGGTCATGTTGGCTATGCGGTTCTAAATTTGGCCAGGATGCTCCATTTTGAAACGATTCTTTTTGATACCCGTCAACCCGAACAAATTAAAGAGCAGATATCGGTGGCTGATCAGTTTATTCCCTGTGATGATTTTGAAAAAGCCATCCTGGAAACGGATATTGCTGATGGTGCCTACTACGTCTGTTGTGCCTCAACCCATACCCAGGATAAATCGGCCCTAAAAGGCTCACTGCAAAAGAATTTTGCTTATGTCGGGATGCTGGGCAGCTTTCAAAAAACAAAAGAAATGTACAAACAGCTGGAAGCAGAGGGGATCGCCGCCGACTTGCTTGAACAAGTCCATACCCCGGTGGGCTTGGATATCTGCGACATGTCACCGGAGGAAGTTGGCTTTTCGATTCTGGCTGAAATCTTGATGATCAAAAATGGTGGCACCGGGATACCCCGGAAAGAGCTGAAACGAAAAGTGCAAACTAAAACAAATGAGTAGTTTTTTAGAGCAACCATTAATGGAGGAAAAAATGACAGTCATCGAAATACTTAAAGTATTGTCTGATACCAATCGTTTGCGAATTCTGAATTTACTTTATGTGCAGGAATTATGCGTTTGCGAGCTGGAGTATTTGCTCGGTATTTCGCAATCGAATTTGTCCAAACATCTGCGCTTAATGAGCGATGCCGGTTTTTTGGAAAGTCGTCGCGAAAATAAATTTGCCTATTACCGAATTAAAGATCTGGTTCTCACCGAACATCCCTTTCTGACAGCAATTTTCGAAACAGAATTAGGTAAAGAAAATTTATTTGTGGCTGAATTAAATAAACTGATACAGTATCGAAACAGTGAATTAACCTGCCACAGTATTACAGCTCTGATCGTATAAAAAAATAAAACAAAATCGATGGGGAAGAAGAGTAAGTCATTATAATCTTTCTGAACCCCCTGTCGTTTGGGAGAACAAGAATGAAGCGAGGCAAATATGGAACTGAAACGGATTTATATTGAACTCACAAATCGGTGTAATCTGAATTGCGAGATGTGTTTTCGGCATACCTGGGATACGGTTGAGGGTGATATGGATTTGGAGTTGCTCAAATCGATCCGGGAACAGGTTAAAGAATTTCCCGCACTAGAGGAAGTTTTTTTCGGCGGAATCGGGGAACCAACGGTTTACCCCCATTTTAAAGAAGCGGTCGAGTTATTTGAAGGCTATAAACTACTGATGACCAGTAACGGCATCATGACCGAAGAAAATGCTAAAATACTTTGCGAAAAATTTACGGAAGTTTATTTTTCAGCCGATCAATATCACGAAGATACCCAGGGTGTCAAGGATCAGCTGATCAAAACCTTTGAAGCCATCTCCAATTATCATAAACAAACCCATTCACCGACGCCGAAAGTTGGGGTGGCCTATGTACTGACAAAAAGCAATGCCGACGCCTTATTTGACATCATGAAGATGATGCGGCACTACGGCTTCCACCGTTTATCGCTTTCTCATCTATTGCCGATCAATGAGAAAGATGCGGATGATATTTTTTATACCCGCTATCAAAATCCGGAAGGCAAGGCTTATCTGGAAAAAATCTTTACCTATCGGGACATAAAAATTAACATCCCGGATATGGAATTAAAAACCGAACGCCGCTGTACCTTTATTGATAAGGGCTATATTTATATTGACACCCAGGGGGAAGTGATGTCCTGCTATCGGTTGGCAAACAGTTATGACGAATATGTCTTTGGCGACAAAAAAAGAGTCATCAAACATTCATTTGGCAACATCAAAGAAAAATCTCTAAAAGAAATCATCGAAGGCAAAGACTATCAGAGTTTCTGGCATACGGTTTATAACAACCAGTATCCGTCCTGTATCGACTGTGATTTACGAAGCGGCTGCAGTCTGGTGGAAGACACCAAGTATGATTGCTATTTCAACACGCCTTCCTGCTCTGACTGTTTATGGGTTCGAAATTTTGTCCGCTGTCCGTAATCCGGTTATCTGGGATAATTTATGTTAGTCAAATTTATACAATAATAAATAACGAAATGGAGAAAGAAAAATGAGTAAAGTAGAAATTTATGAGCCCGCAATGTGTTGCTCTACCGGTGTTTGTGGACCAGGTGTGGATCAGGAATTGTTAAGAGTGGCAACTTTCTTAAATGAACTGGAGGGGGAAGGGCGAAAAATTATCCGTTACAATCTTTCCAGTGATCCGATGGCCTTTGTTACCAATAAAGAAGTCAACGATATCATTGCCAATGAAGGTACCGAAGCTTTGCCAATCACCGTTGTGGATGGGAAAGTCAAACAGAAAGCTTCCTACCCATCCAATGCCAATTTTGCAGAGTGGGCAGGCATGACCAGAGAAGATATTATCAAGATGGTACAGAAAAATGATAAACCAACGACTTGTGGTTGCGGCTGTGATAAAGAGGGTTGTTGTTAAATAAGAGCACCGACTATTTCATGCGAACCATTTTGTCACAAAGAAACTTTTTGCGACAAAAGCGTGATCACCATTGGCAACAATGCAAGCACCATAATAAAGTGCTGCGGCTATTTACAAACGGATCGTCATTACTAAACCTGACGATCCGTTTGTTTTATCGTTGTGTTTTATCGTTGTGATCATTTCGGAAAAAATCTGTATATCTATTGAAGAACAACTGTTAAGATGAAGAACAACTGTTAAGATTTGGAATGATCGTTTTAACATCAGATAAGTATTAATGAGGGTATTTTTTGAACCTGAGAATAACTGTGATTATAACAATGCACCAAACAAAGCTCAGTATGAATTTGAAATAAGCAAAAATATTATGTCGCAAAATGTAAGTTTCGTGACAAAATGGCTAAAGTGTGGTAAGCTATAATAAAATCTGCCGGTGCTTGTGCAAATACCATCTCAGCTTATGCCATCTTTTTTGCAGCTGTTACCAGCCAACCCCGGCAAAAATTTTAGGAGACTCTGATGACCATCCCAACCAATCTAACTGATAAAATTATTCCCAATAATGCACTGCTGGATGAATTCCTAAATTATGTTTTAACCATTAAAGGTTATTCTGAAAAGTCCGCCCAGGCTTACCGTTATGATCTGATTATTTTTTTCCGCTTCCTCAAACGCTATTTTGCGATGGTTCCCCAATCGCTGCCTTTTGATGCAATTCCCATCGATGATATCGACATTGATGTCTTAAAATCGGTAAATCTGGGGATTCTCTATGCCTTTCTTTCCTACTCCAGTAAGGAACGGCAAAATGCAGATGCGGCCCGAAGCCGCAAGGTCTCTTCCTTACGTTCATTCTTTAATTATCTGTGCAATAAGCAAAAGTACTTTCTGCCCAACCCGGTGACTGAACTGGAAATGCCCAAACTCCCGGCCCGTCATGCCCGTTATCTGGAATGGGACGAAGCCGTGGATTTATTGAAAGGGATTACCGGTCGCCATAAAGAAAGGGACTTTGCCATTATTACCCTGTTTCTCAATTGCGGGATGCGTCTTTCCGAGCTGACCCAAATAAAGATTTCCGACATCAAAAACGATGCCCTGCGCATCATTGGTAAGGGTAATAAAGAGCGTACCGTCTTTTTAAACCATGCCTGCTTAAAAGCCATCAATCGCTATCTGGCGGTGCGCCCAGAATCCAACTGCCCCTATCTCTTTCTCAGCCAGCAAAATGGCCCGATCAGCAATCGGGCGGTTCAGCACCTGGTCAAGAAACATCTGGCGAATTGCGGTCTCAATACCGATGAAATCAGTGTCCACAAACTCCGCCACACCGCTGCAACCCTGATGTTCCGTTATGGCAATGCCGATTTGCGCTCGGTTCAGGAAATTCTTGGTCATCAGAATGTTTCAACCACTCAGATCTATACCCATGTCAATGAAGAAATCCTCCGGGATACCCTTAACCAAAATCCGTTGGCACAGTTTGAAAGCGATGATTGACAACAATGGTAAAATTAAGAACTTACGTTTGCCTTTAATCTGGTGATATGCTATAATGAAGCATAACTATTTTGGAGGAAAACTCATGTACGAGGATTTAAACAGCAAACAATTAGATATCTTGAAATTCATCGAAACTCAAATGCGCGATAAACGTTATCCCCCATCGGTGCGGGAAATTTGTGCCGCTGTTAATCTGAAATCGACTTCCACTGCCCACACCTACCTGAAAAAGCTGGAAGAGTTGGGTTATATCAGGCGGGATTCAACCAAAACCCGGGCTATTGAGGTGTTGCGCCACGATCCCAATGAAACCATTTCCAGTCACTTTGATGAAAAAACAATTATCTCATTGCCAATTTTAGGCTGCGTCACTGCCGGTGCTCCAATTCTGGCAATTGAAAACATTACTGATATTTTCCCGCTGCCGCTCGATTTTACCGGATCCGATGACGCCTTTATTCTTATAGTCAAGGGGACTAGCATGATTGAAGCCGGGATTCTCGATGGTGATAAAATCATCGTCCGAAAGCAGGAGACGGCCCGAAATAATGACATTGTTGTAGCGCTTTTGCTTGAAGATAACGAAGCCACGGTCAAACGCATTTTTTACGACGAGCCCAATAAAATCCGGCTGCAACCGGAAAATAAAACCATGGATCCGATTTTCTGCAATGCCCAGGATATCAAAATTCTTGGCAAGGTAACCGGTCTGATCCGCAAATTTTAGAGCAATAAAAAAAGATGTGCAAACATCTTTTTTTTATTTTCCGTTAGTCCAGTTTCATTTTGTCTTCAATGCTTTTAAAGACATCTTTTTCGATATGATTTTTGTTGGCTTTGACCAATTCGATCTGGCTTTCAAACAACTGATTCTGGAGATCCAGGATTGTTTTGCGGCTGGTTTCACTTTCAATTTTTCCTTGTCGTAAGTGTTCCCGGTATTGGGCCAACAGATCATTTTTTTCATCCAGTTCTTTTTGCAATAAGTCTTTCTCTTCAGCCAGTGCTTGATATTTTGCCTGTTCTTCGGCCAGCAAATCGCTGAGTTTCTTGAGTTCAGCTTTAACTTGTTTCACCTCGCCGACTTCTTTGGCTTTTACTTCTTCACTGCTCCGAACTTCTTCCTCTGCGTTGAAAAGCCGCTCGGTAATATTCATACAGCCTAAAATCGCAATCCGAATATGGTTTGTGAAGGGATTCGCAGCCTTGACCCGTTCCAATTCGGTATTGACGTAGTCAGAAACGTGCTTAATATGCTCTTCGTTTCCCTTGGCCTTTAGATTAAATTCGGTATCGAGTATGCGTAATTCCATGATTGTTTGTTCAGGCATTTTTTCCTCCTGTGAAATAAATTTAGTTCTCAAAAGTGATAAAAAGGTTCTTCTTTGTTATATTCTATTATAGGTAATAAACAAGAAAATTACAATTGATTTATCAATTAATACTGCTCAATGACATCAGCCAGTTCTGTATTGCTTAAAATTCGGTAGTCAATCTGTTTTATCTCAAGATGCTTAAAACCAGCCCGTGATTCGCTATGGATAACCGGAATGGAATAAATCGCTTTCTGGTATTTTCTGGCGTAATCCAGGGTATAAATGGTACCGCTCCCCGGCGTAAAATTGGAAACAATCACAAACTGACTGGACGCACTCTGAAGACGATCCCGCTCTACGAACTTATATGGCAGAAGGGTTTCATGATGGGGGTATTCGGATACCAGACAGCCCCCCATGCCACAGATTTTATCTGCCAACTGCTGATTGGTGCTGGGATAAACCGGAGCTAAACCAGAAGGCAGAAAGGCCACCGTCTTCCCACCGGCATCCAAACAACCCTGGTGCCCATAAGAATCAGAACCGATCGCCAGGCCACTGACTACCACAAAATTGTTTTCGGCCAGTAACTTACCTGCTTGAAAAGCAAAATCTGCCCCCAAGGCGGAAGGTTGGCGGCTGCCAATCACTGCCGCCCGTTTGGAATGTGTTAAAATACTCAAGTCGCCCTGATAAAAAATCAACACCGGATGATCCGAAAATTTCAGACTATCCGGAAACGCTTCATCCCAATACGAGCAGCAAGAGATTCCCAGCTGACCGCATTGTTCGGCCAGCGTCTGGGCACAGTCCTCAGCAGCTGCGATTTCGGCCTTGCTGATCTGGCTGGAAATCATCCCAAAAGTCTGGCCGATTTCAACCAACTCCCGGAAACAAAGCTGCTGAGGAGCGGTGATCAACTCCAGCAAGCGGATCGTTTTCTGTCGACCGACCCCTTTTAATTGCTGAAGCCCGACAATATGTTCACAAATCAGATTCATGATCGTTTCAATACTTACTCACGGAGTTGGGCATCAAATGCCTGTTTCAATTCACCGAGAATCTGGTCGATAACCGGATTAATATCATTGTCAGTGAGGGTTCGTTCGTGATGACGGAAGTTTAAGGCATAGGCCAGACTCTTATAACCGGCCGGAATTTGAGCTCCGGTATAGACGTCAAACAATTCAATGCTTTCAAGGATTTCGCCGCTGTTTTTACGGATAATTGCCGCAATCGCTGCCGCCGGAATTTCAGCTTTGAGTAAAATAGCCAAATCGCGATTAGAAGCCGGGAATTTTGGCAGATCAGTAAATTTATTATCCAGGCTGGCACATTCAAAAAGTTCATCAAACGATAACTGACAAACATAACACCGTTTCGGCAGTTCATAATGCTTGACAACCATCGGATGAATCTCGCCGATTTCCCCGAGTTTGGTCCCATTGGCAAAAATTTCTGCTTTTCGTCCGGGATGAAGGAAGTCCGATCCGCCAGCAACAAACTCCGGATAGTAAATTCCAAAATGCTCAAGCAAGAGCTCAACAACCCCTTTTAATTCAAAATAATCCCCGCTGCCATAGGAACTGATGGCCAGTTTTTTGGCTTCAACCGGTAATTCTCCTGGCTTGGTGTTTTTGCGATAGGTATTGGACAATTCAAAAAAACAGCCCGCCGGGTTTTTACGATTATAGTTTAGTGAAATCACTTCCAGCTGATGGCCAATGAGGGTATGGCGCATGATGCTGTTTTCTTCCCCCAGCGGATTAATCAGCGGAATCAGGTTATCCGGAAGCTGTGTATTCAGTCCCTGAAGACGCTTTTCGCTGGTAAAGGAGGATGTCAGGGTTTCAAAATAGCCCTGACCCACCAGAATGTTTTTCAGGCTGTCTTCAAATTTCTGCACTGGGGTTTTACCGCCAACCATGGTTTCGCCGCCCATTATGGTACCAGGGATGCGATCATAGCCAAAAATCCTTACCACTTCCTCGGCCAGATCTTCTTTAAGCTCAATGTCCATCCGATAACTGGGCACTTCAACTTCCAAAACGGCATCGCTTATTTTGTTCACCGTAAAGAATAACCGGGTCAGCATGCTTGAAACTTCCTCAACAGTCAAAGAAATCCCCACAAACGCATTAAACCAATTAACATCGAGGGCAACTTTTTTTAATGCAGCCACCTGAGGGTAAACATCAATCATCCCTTCGATAACATCACAGGCACCAATATCCAGTAGCAGCTGAGTGGCCCGCAGTGCTGCCACTGCGGCTAATTCCGGATCAACACCCTTTTCAAACCGGGATGAGGCTTCGGTTCGCAGGCCCAGTTGCTTAGCCGTTAGACGTACACTGCCTTTGTTAAAATTAGCCGATTCCAGAACAATCAGACTGGTTTTATCGGTGATTTCTGAGTTTTCACCGCCCATGACTCCGGCAATGGCCACTGGAGCCTTGCCATTGGTGATCATCAGCATCGATTCATCAATTTCCCGCTCTTTATCGTCTAAGGTGACCATCTTCTTATCGGCAGTGGTTGTAACCACAATTTCCTGTGACTTAAGGCTGTGGTAATCAAAAGCATGGAGCGGTTGGCCCAGCTCCAGCATCACGTAGTTGGTGACGTCAACAATATTGTTGATTGGCCGCACCCCACTGTTTAGCAGCTTTTTCTGCATCCACAGCGGTGAGTCTTCTATTTTCTTGACTTTGAGCATCTTGGCGACATATCGGGGGCAGGCAGAATCTTCAATACGTACGGCCAAATAGTCGGCGATTTCATCAGCACTTTCTGCGGTGGCGTCATAAACTGGTACTTCAGCCATTGGCAGATCCAGGGTTGCTGCCGCTTCCCGGGCGATCCCCACAATCGATTGGCAATCCGATCGGTTAGCCGTCAGTTCCACATCGATGATCACGTCATCAAGCCACAAAAGTTCCCGGGCATCCATTCCCAGCGGCGTATTTTCCGGCAGAATCAGAATCCCTTCCATGATTTCTTTAGAAAATAAATCGGTGTTCATTCCCAGTTCTTCAATCGAGCAGAACATCCCATAGGAAAGCAATCCCCGAAAATCATTGGTGCCGATTTTGGTACCATTGGCAATTACCGCACCATCAATGGCCACCGGAACAATGGCACCTTCAAAGACATTCTTGGCCGCAGTGACAATCACCCGTTGGTCAGTTCCCATATCCACGGTACAGACGGTCAGCTTATCCGCATTGGGATGGGCTTCAATTTTGGTAATTTGTCCGGTAAAGATATTAACCACATTTTCTGAAACAACCGTTAGGGTTTCCACCTTTGTCCCGGACATCGTCAGAGCCTCCCCAAAATCAAACGGTGCCATTTTTATATCAACAAATTCTTTTAACCAATTCAGTGAAACGAGCATAATTGGGTTCCTCCTATTTAAATTGCGCTAAAAAACGCAGATCATTTTCAAACAATAAACGCAGATCGTTGATGCCATACTTGATCATTGTGATCCGGTCAAGGCCCATGCCAAAGGCAAAGCCGCTGTATTCATCCGGGTCAATGCCACAGAAGCGCAAAACATTCGGGTGAACCATTCCGCAACCGAGAATTTCAATCCAGCCGGTGTTGCTGCAAACCTTACAGCCAACGCCGCCGCATTTAAAGCAGGTTACATCCATCTCAGCGCTGGGCTCGGTAAAATAGAACTGGTGGGGGCGGAACTTGGTTTTCGTCTGTTCACCAAAGAGTTTCTTGGCAAATAAATCAAGGGTTCCTTTAAGATCGCTCATGGTGATGCCTTTATCAATCACCAATCCCTCCATCTGATGGAAGACTGGAGAATGGGTAGCGTCGATTTCATCAAAGCGATAAACCCGACCCGGTGAAATAATCCGCAGGGGTGGTTGCTGTTCTTCCATAACCCGAACTTGAACCGGTGAAGTCTGAGTTCTCAGCACGATATCATCCTGATAGTAAAAAGTGTCCTGGAGGTCTCTGGCCGAATGATCCTGAGGCACATTCAAATAGTCAAAATTATATTTTGCCCATTCAATCTCCGGACCTTCGGCAATGGAGAAGCCCATTCCCAGAAAGATTTCTTTTAAATCATTGATAATCGTAGTTAACGGATGCAGGTTTCCCGCCTGATGTTTTTGTCCAGGCAGGGACACATCGATACGTTCTTCTTTGATCTGCGCTTCAATTTCCTGTTGTTCCAGTAACTGTTTTTGCGCCATGATGTTACTTTCAATTTCTTCCCGGATTTCATTGGCCAGCTTGCCAATGACCGGACGTTCCTCGTTGGAAAGCTTGCCCATTCCTTTTAGGGCAATGGTCAGTTCGCCTTTTTTACCCAGATACTTAATCCGGACATTATCCAGTGATTTCAGTTCGGTAACGGCACTTAGATCAGCTATACAGCGATCTCGTAATTGTTTGAGTTCTAGCTCCATTTCTTTCTCCTTATAAATAAAAAAATCGTCCTCTCAAAAGGACGAAATCATTCCGCGGTACCACCTTAAATTAATACATAATTGTATTCACTTAAAATTTTAACGCAATTAACGTTAGCTGCTATCAATCATCAAAATTGGTTGATGCGGTTCACAGCTAAAACTCCAGAGGGAACTTCAATAAATTTAAACACAAAATCTCTCAGCCTGGGATTTTTTCTCTGTAAAGTCTCATCTTTATTTACTCGCTCTATCATTGTAGATAAGTTATTTAATTATCTTTTACTTTGGTCTGGCATTCCTTAAAATCTCGAATCAGATCATACATGATTATACCTGCAGCCGTTGCCACATTCAGTGACTCCGCTTGACCCAAAATGGGAATTTTCAGTAACAGATCGCAGCATTCACTCATTTGCTTCGACATTCCCTGGGATTCATTCCCCATAACGATGGCAAATGAACCGTTGAGGGACTGGCGTTCCCATAAACAACTGCCACTTAAGGAAGTACCGATGATCGTTACCTGCTGCTCTTTTAACTGCTTGACCGTATCAAGCAGCGAAACGACCTGATAAATCGGCAAGTGAAAGACCGAACCCATCGAACCCCGTAGTACCTTCTCATTGTAAATATCCGCTGTTTTAGCAGACGTCACCACACAGTCAAAACCTGCTGCATCGGCAGTACGAATAATGGTACCAACATTGTAGGGATCCTGAACATCCTCCAGTAAAACCGTACGCTTGAAGGTTCCCGGTCGGCTATTAATTTTATGCAGTACCGCCATAATTCCTTCGGGTTTTTGTAAACCGGACAGGCTTGCCAGAATCGTCGGACTGACGATTGCAATGGCAACTTTATTGTTCTCCAAAGTAACCAGACGATCCCTGACAGATGCGCCATTAATCTTTAGCCAAGTGCTGGTAATAAAGATCTGCTTAAACTGCAATTGATTTTTAACTGCTTCCAGAAAAAGCTTGGTGCCTTCGATGGCAAAGGTACCTTCGGCGTCCCGAAAGGATTTACTGCTGAGTTTACGCAGATACTTCAGTTGCTCATTATTTTTTGATGTAATTTCTGGAAACATCGTTAATGGTCTTTTCGGGACAGTTTGTTAATCTCATTAATGGAGCGATTCTCCCCCATCACAATCAGTTTATCTCCGGCATGAATCACATCACTGGCCAATGGCGAAGCATTTAAGACATCCAGACTCCGAATTGCAATTACATTTAAGCCATGTTTTTCCCGGAGGTTTAACTGTTCCAGGTTTTTTCCTTCCCAAATATGAAGGGACTCCACCTCAACGATGGAATGATTGGTATCCAGCTCCAAAATATCGATAAAATCGCCGGAAAACAGATTATGCGCAACCCGCTCACCCATGTCCCGCTCTGGAGAAAATACTTTTTTGACCCCTAATTTAAGTAGCACCTTTTCGTGCTGGGCATTGTTGGCTTTTCCATAAATTTCATTGATTCCCAGTTCCTGAGCATTGACAATACCCATAATACTGCTGTTAATGTCTGAGGTAATGGAAACCACCACCGCATCGACATTCTTCAAGCCAATCGATTTCAGTGCATTAATATCGGTCACATCCGCTTGCACCGCATAGGTTACCAAATTCGCAATGTTTTGAATTTTTTCTTCGTCATTATCGACGACAACAACATTACAGCCCAATTCGCTGAGGGTGATGGCCAGTGCTTCACCAAAACGCCCTAAACCAAGAACCGCAAACTGCTTTTCTTTCAATTAATACTCCTCCTCTAGCCAATCATAATGTTGCCTTCCGGCAATTTGAAATTTCCCACGTTTTCTCGGGCTCGCTTTTCACTGCGTGAAATCGCATAGGCTACCGTTAACGGACCCAGCCGGCCAACAAACATGGTCAAACTGATGGCTATTTTCCCCGCTGTTGATAAATGAGGGGTTAAACCGGTTGTTAAGCCAACCGTACCAAATGCTGAAAGAACTTCAAAAACCACCGTTTCAAAAGAAGCTTCAGGTTCAGTACATAATAACACAAAAATCATAAAGATGACAATACCCAATGCAATGACAATCACCGAAATGGACCGACGGATTGCCGGGCCCATGATGCTACGCTTAAAGGCCACCACATCTTTTCGACCATGAAGAACGGAGACAACCGTCATCATAATAATCGCAAAGGTGGTGGTTTTAACGCCGCCACCGGTGGACCCCGGTGAAGCTCCGATAAACATAAACAGCATGGTTAAAAACAATGATGGTGTTGTTAAAGCGGCAATGTCAATGGTATTATAACCAGCAGTTCTTGGTGTGATCGACTGGAAAGCGGCGGCCAGTAGTTTTTCGGGAAAAGAAAGCTTTCCCATCGTCATCGGATTATTGTATTCAAAAACAAAAAAAAGCACAAAACCAATAATCAAAAGAACACCGGTGACTGTCAGGGCCAGTTTGGCATGCATAGTCATTTTTTCAAATTTTCGAATGTTAATGATATCACTGGTAACGGCAAATCCCAGCCCCCCCAGAATAATCAGCCCGCCAATCACAAAATTGACAATAAAATTACCGACATATTTTGTCAGGCTGGAGTAATTCCCAAATAGATCAAAACCAGCATTACAAAAGGCAGAAATCGAATGAAAAAAGCTGAAGGCAGTGCCCCGCAAAAATCCATATTCCGGAATAAAAACCAGGGCCAACAATAATGCCCCAACTGTTTCAATGATCAGCGATGAAAAGAAAATGTACTTGGTGAATTTAACTACTCCGGAAAGTGAATCCATGTTCACTGAGGATTGAATCAGCAGACGATCCTTGATCGTAATCCGTTTTCCCGCCAGTACAAAAAACATTGTCGTCAATGACATGAAGCCCAGGCCACCGATCTGTATCAGTAAAATAATAACGACTTTCCCAAATACCGACCAAAAGGTGCCGGTGTCCACAACCACAAGCCCCGTTACGCATACTGCTGAGGTAGCCGTAAATAACGCATTAATAAAACCACCGCTGGTTCCTGATGCGCTGGCCATCGGCAAGGTCAACAAAATGGCTCCCAGTAGGATCACCAGTGCAAATCCATAAATCAGCATTTCTGCCGGGGAACGTTGTCCCGCAAATTTTTTAAAGTTCCAGCGTATTTTTTCTGCCATGATTCGATTCCTGCCTTAAATATTTAATAACCATACCTATTCTAACACGACACAATAAAAAAGCAAGAATAATATCCATAAAAAAAACTTCTCAAGCATGGATAATCCGTTGAGAAGTTTTTCATTACGATTAGTTCATGTTCTTCTTTGATACTTCAACTAAGTCTTTAAAAGCATTACTGTCATTCATTGCCAGATCTGCTAAGATTTTACGGTCGATTTCAACACCTGCCTGTTTTAAACCAAACATGAATTTGCTGTAGCTTAAACCATGTATTCTGGCACCGGCATTGATTCGGGTGATCCATAATCTTCGGAAGTTTCGTTTCTTTTCTTTACGGCCAACATATGAAGATCTGAGTGCTCGCATAACGGCTTCATTCGCTGATCGATATAACTTACTTTTAGCACCATAATAGCCTTTTGCAAGTTTTAGTACTTTTTTATGTTTCTTTTTGGCATTAACGCCTTTTTTAATTCGCATTATCTATTTCCTCCTATCTTCAAATATTATCTTTTTACGATTTTGATCATTTTCATTACTACTTTAGCATCGCCAGGAGCTAAACCAGTTGCTTTTCTTAAATTTCTTTTTCGCTTGCTGCTCTTTTTGTTAAGAATATGACGTTTGAACGCTCTTGAACGTTTAATATAACCTGATTTTTTTATTTTAAAACGCTTTGCAGCACCACGGTGGGTTTTCATTTTTGGCATAACTATTTCCTCCTCCCTGTACAAGGTTTCATTTATAAAAAACTATATCTGAGAAACGAAAGTTTCACAATCAGATAGTCAATTAACAGTGTGAATTACTTATCTTTTTTGGGGGCTAAATACATAACCATGTTTCGGCCTTCAATTTTTGGTGCTTTTTCGACTACCGCCAGATCAGCAACCCGCTCAGCAAAATCCAGTAATACTTCTTTTCCCTGTTCGGTGTAAGCCATTTCACGGCCTCGGAAACGGATCGCCACCTTAACTCGACTGCCTTGCTCTAAAAACTTGATGCAATTTTTAATTTTAACATTAATATCATGCTCTTCAACTCGAACCGACATACGAATTTCTTTAATAACCACAGCTTTTTGATTTTTTTTGGCTTCTTTTAATCGTTGAATTTCTTCGTATCTAAACTTACCGTAGTCAAGAATCTTACAAACCGGCGGTTTTGCGTTTGGTGAAACTTTCACTAGATCCAAATTTTTTTCATCGGCTAATGCTTGAGCTTCTCTGGTATTCATGACACCAAGCATTTCTCCAGTTTCGTCAATTACACGGATTTCGCGATCACGGATCTCGTTATTAATTTCGTGTTGAACATCTTTGCTAATAGTAATATACCTCCATATAAAAAAATTGCAGGTAGAGTTACTCCACCTGCAAAAAAATACTTACGAACAATGATTATGCGTTCATTCATATTTACCTATTTCCCTGAGAAATGAGGTGAGAAGTGTGTGTTCCTCTACTTTGTTACTCAGCTATTATATGCTTATTCAGATCGATTGTCAAGTTTTTTTTATGAAAGTAAAGCCCGGTCGTTGGCAAACTCTTCGCCACTGACCTGGCCAAAGCGTTTTAGTAGATCTTCAACTGTGAGACTCTGTTTTTCTTCACCACTGATATCTAAAATTACGTGGCCTTCATGCATCATAATCAAGCGATTCCCATGCTCAATGGCGTGGCGCATATTATGGGTGACCATCAGGGTGGTCAGATTCCCTTCGTGGACAAAACGGTCACTGAGTTTTAGAACCTTATCAGCCGTTTTGGGATCCAATGCCGCTGTATGTTCATCCAGCAATAGCAGTTTAGGTTTTTTCAGAGTTGCCATCAGTAGGGTCAAGGCCTGCCGCTGTCCACCAGAGAGCAGACCAACCTTAGCATGAAGACGATTCTCAAGCCCCAGATCCAGATGGCTCAGGTACTCTTTATAAATTTCACGTTCCTTATTTCTGATGCCCCAGCTAAGTGACCGGGTCTTACCGCGACGGTAGGCCAGGGCAAGGTTTTCTTCAATCCCCATATTACCGGCAGTACCCATCATCGGATCCTGAAAAACCCGGCCGATAACGGCAGAGCGTTTATGTTCAGGCAGCTTGGTAACATCTTGTCCGTCTATCAGAATCGAACCCTTGTCAACACCAAAGACTCCCGCCACACAGTTAAGAAAAGTCGACTTGCCAGCACCGTTACCACCAATAACCGTGACAAAATCACCCTCGGCCAGGGATAGACTAAAATTGCGGAGGGCCACTTTTTCGTTGACCGTGCCAGCGTTAAATTTTTTTTCAATTTCATTGATTATTAGCATTTTAGAGATCGCCTCCATTCATCGATTTTTTAATGGGACGAAGATAGCTTTTAAAGACCGGCAGTGACAGCGCAATGGCCACAGTAATGGCGGTAAAGAGTTTTAAGTCGTTGGCTGGCATCCCCATTTTTAATACCAGGGCGATGATAATCCGATAGGTAATGGCACCAAGGACGAGTGAAATCAGGCAATTGAAAAAATTTCGGGTGCCAAAAATAACTTCGCCAATGATAACCGAGGCTAACCCGATAACAATGGAGCCAATCCCCATTTGGATGTCCGCAAAGCTCTGGCTCTGGGCTATTAACGAACCCGAAAGAGCAACCAGTCCATTACTGATCACCAGGCCCAGAATAATCATATTATTGGTATTAATACCCTGAGCTCTGGCCATTTGCGGATTGTTCCCGGTAGCCCGGATGGCGCAACCGATTTCGGTTCCAAAAAACCAGTATAAAAGACCAACAATTGCCATCACACTGATAAATCCAAAAAGCATGACTGCATTGGTTGGGCTTAATCCCAGGTTCTCAAGCGGAGTAAAAACGGTGTCAATCCGCAGCAGCGACAGGTTGGCTTTGCCCATAATCCGGAGATTAACCGAATAAAGTGCAATCATCGTTAAAATACCGGCCAGCAAGGCGGGTATTTTAAGTTTGGTATGCAAAATCCCCGTGACCAGTCCGGCCAGCATCCCGCCGACAAAGGCCAAACAGGTTGCGATGAACGGATTCATCCCGTTAAAAATTGAAAAAGCTGCGATCGCAGCTCCCATGGCAATACTGCCTTCGACTGTTAAATCAGCAATATCGAGTATTCGGTAGGTGATATAAACGCCAATCGTCATGATCGCCCAGAGCAGGCCCAGCGATATTGCACCTAATAGTATCTCAAACATTATTCTGCCTCACTTCTTATCTATTGATTATGTTGATTAATAATTTTAGCAAGCAGCAATGTACTCATTACTGCTTGCTAAATCGTTTCTATTTAAGTTACTTATTTTGCGGTAATCACGTATTGCTGAAGATCCGCAGGAATCGTTAAGCCAATTTCCTGTGCGACGGCACCATTAATGGCATATTCAAACTTTGTTGCTGATTCAATCGGCATGGTTGCCGGTTCAGCTTCACCCTTTAGAATTTTAACAGCCATTAAACCAGTCTGGTAACCTAGATCTGAGTAGGAAATTCCCAAGGTCGCCAGTCCACCGGATTCCACCATTCCGGCTTCACCACAAATGACTGGAGTTTTTGACTGTGAAGTAATGCTTTGAACCTGAGGCATAGCTGAGGCGAAAACATTGTCAGTCGGAATGTAGATGGCATCGCATTGGCTGACGATCGATTGAGTTGCCTGTTGCACGTCATTGGAGTTAGTAACCGTTACTTCGACATATTTCAGGCCAAGTTTTTCAATGGCTTCTTTGGCAATTTTTGCCTGGATGACTGAATTATCTTCACTGGATGTATACAGGACACCAACAGTTTTAGCGGTGGGTACCAGTTTTACCAGCAGATCAATTTGTTCTTTAATCGGATTCATGTCGGTGGTACCACTGACATTTCCACCGGGTGCTTCGTTTGAAGACACCAGACGAGCCGCTTCATAATCAGTGATGGCCGTTCCCAGAATCGGGATTTCAGTCGTTTTACCAGCGATGGCCTGAGCTGCCGGTGTGGCAATGGCCAGAACCATATCAACCTTGTTGCTGACAAAACGATCACTGATGGTTGACAGATTACTTTGATCGCCCTGGGCATTTTGAACATCCAGGGTGATCTTATCCCCATCCGTATAACCATTGTCAGCCAGGGCAGTCACAAAGCCTTCCCGGGCTGCATCAAGGGCTACGTGGTCAACGTATTGAACAATCCCGATGGTGGCACTCTTGCTGTCATTTTTTGTCGCCGTGCTTGAACAGCCAGCGCCTAATGCGACCACAGCAGCAACAGCCAGCACAGCCATTAATTTTTTACCGTGTTTTTTCATTTTCTTTTCCTCCATTTTCATTTTTATTCAATCAAACCTTTTCAGGCTGAATTGTTCGCTTTTTACACAAAAAAAATTCGTCTCTGTCTAACAGGGACGAACACAAATTCGCGGTACCACCTTGCCTTTGATGCGCATGCATCACACTCTGAAAGCAACCTAAAGTCACTTAACCACGGTAACGGTTGGTATCCGGCTCAGCCTATCGGGCAATGCCTTTCGGTGAGCAGCTCTCAGGATGTATTCATAACGACGTCTTGCTTCCTCGCACCTACCGAAAGCTCTCTGTAAAGATCATCCTGTTATTACTCGTTCCTGGTCATCACTTTATTGTTTTTTATTATATTGATATGGGTCGAATTTGTCAACCATTATTGCAAATTCGACCCATATTATTCCTGGATTAGTCTAAGGTTAATGACTTTGTTTTGATTTTTTCAATCAGCTTTTCTTTGAGATCCGCCAGACTGATCAGACCAGCATCCCCAGTATCCCGGATTCGCAGCGCCAGGTCACCACCTTCAGCTTCCTTGTCACCAACCACCAGCATATAAGGCACTTTTTGCATCTGTGCTTCCCGGATTCGGTAACCCAACTTTTCATCCCGGCCATCCACCGAGGCCCGAACGCCAATGGCGGTCAGTTGGTCAGCAATGCCTTTGGCAAAATCATGATGGGCATCAGCAACCGGAATAATCATTACCTGTACCGGCGCCAGCCAGAGCGGGAACTTCCCGGCAAAATGCTCAATCAGAATACCAAAGAACCGCTCGATACTGCCGAGAATGGTACGATGGACAATAACCGGACGGTGTTTTTCGCCGTCAGAGCCAATGTAGTTTAAATCAAAACGTTCCGGCATCTGAAAATCCAGCTGGATGGTACCACATTGCCAGGTTCGGCCGAGGCTGTCTTCCAGATGGAAGTCAATTTTAGGGCCATAGAAAGCCCCATCGCCAGGGTTTAAGCGATAGTTGATTTCTTTCTTTTCCAATGCGTTTCTTAAAGCATCGGTAGCGATTTCCCAGACTTCATCGGAACCAATGGCTTTTTCCGGCTTGGTTGATAATTCGACCTTATAGTTAAAACCAAACACCCGGTAAACATCATCAGCCAGATCAATCACCTTGATGACTTCGGCTTCGATTTGTTCGGGTGTCATAAAGATATGGGCATCATCCTGAGTAAAGTTTCGCACCCGCATCAAGCCATGAAGCGCCCCATGTAGTTCGTGGCGGTGAACCAGACCCAGTTCGGCCATCTTTAAGGGCAGATCCCGATAAGAATGGCCTTTGCGTTTATAGACCAGCATGCCGCCGGGGCAATTCATTGGTTTTACCGCATAGGAGGCGTCATCTATTTCAGTAAAATACATGTTTTCCTGATAATGATCCCAATGGCCGGAACGTTTCCACAGATCGGCATTTAAAATGATGGGCGTTTTAATTTCCTGATAGCCCCGCAACTGATGTTCCTGTCGCCAGAAATTCTCCAGTTCGTTGCGGATAATCATCCCCTTGGGGTGGAAAAATGGGAAGCCCGGGCCTTCTTCCTGAAGCGAGAAAAGATCCAGCTCTTTTCCCAACTTACGGTGATCCCGTTTTTTGGCTTCTTCCAACCGGGTTAAGTAGGCTTCCAGTTCACTTTTTTTAGGGAAGCTGATTCCATAGATCCGCTGTAGCATTTTATTTTTTTCATCTCCCCGCCAGTAGGCACCAGCCAGACTGAGCAGTTTAATGGCCTTAATCCCACTGAGGTTTTGAATATGGGGGCCAGCACACAGATCCGAGAATTCCCCCTGTGAATAGAAGCTGATAATGGCATCTTCCGGGAGGTTTTCGATCAGCTCGGCTTTGTAAATTTCGCCTTCAGCATTAACTTTAGCCAGCGCCTCATTACGGCTTAACTCGTAACGGTTGATTTCCAAGCCTTCCTTAACGATCTTGCCCATTTCCTTTTCAATTTTTTCCATGATTTCCGGGGTGATAATCACATCCACATCAATATCATAGTAAAAACCGTTCTCAATCGCCGGGCCAATGGCCAGTTTAGCTTGAGGATAAAGCCGTTTAACCGCCTGGGCCAGAAGATGGGAACCAGTATGCCAAAAGGCGTGCTTACCGCCCTCATCTTCAAATTTCAGCAGATTAAGGGTGGCGTCTTCATTAATGACCTGGCGGATATCAACAACCTCACCGTTTAGTTCTCCAGCCAGGGTATTTTTAGCTAATCCCGGACTAATATCATTGGCCACTTCAAGCACTGTAATTCCGGGTTCATAAGTCTTTATGGATCCGTCTTTTAACGTAATAGTAATCATTTTATTCTCCTTTGTTTTGGCGTTTATTTTGAGCATTCAGGGAATCTTAACGATCCGACTGATAAAACCATTTTAAATTAAAAAACAAAAAAGCCCCTTTGTCAAACAAAGGGACGTCTCAACGCGGTTCCACCCAATTTGATTCATTTTCATGAATCCACTTAAGTTCTGAATAACGGTCAGCACCGTAAAACCTTACTATATTGAAAGTACCCAAGGTAACATTTCAAATTATTTCAGGCTTCGACTCCAAGGTGGTTTTCAATTATCTGTTGTATAAGCAATTACAGCCAGGTTGCCTACTCTCTGAAACATCGGGATAACTTACTCGTCCTTATCAGCGTCTTTTTTTTATTTTTATTGTCTATCAGTATAACCTTTATCTAGCCGGGAATCAATACTTTTCAGAAAATTTAATATTTTATTCAACAACAATGTGCGATCCCGTTGCTGAAAAGACCACTAATCCCGTTTGCTCTGCTGTTGATAACGGCGCTCCGGAGAGGCTGCTAATAAAGGCTGCTGAAAAATATTGAAACTTGACCTGAGTATAAATCTTTTTAGGTGCCTGATCAATAAAATCAGACAGATATTTCTCAATATTCTGCGGCTCTTTTAAAAACTCAAAGATCCATTCTTTATCTGGAGTCTGATCACACATACCCATTGGCATTCTGAAATTTCCCTGGGTGAGCCAATCGTATCGAAGACACTCGCCAATCTGATCGACCTTTTTGTGATCCCTGAAAAATTCGTGCAAAATAGCAAAGAGTTGTTCCTTTGATTTGCCCACATCATAATAGCCCTGATCTTCCCAATGACAGGAAAACGCTTCAAAAAAATCAAAGGGCGTAAGAAAAATCTTGTCCGCAAAAATATAGTTCATGCTTTGTTTAAAGTCGCCACTATTGTAGTACCGATCGACTAATACTTCAATTTGACGTAATTGATAAAGCTCTTCCGCGCTAATATACTTATTTGAAATAATTTCATAGGGCGGAAAGCTGGCATACTGATACTGATGAATTAGCGCCTCGCTGCGAATCCGGGTACCTTTTAAACATTTAAGAAAGCCCACCTGCAGCATATCTGGGGCAAGAGCGATCACATGATTAAAGGATTCCTTGAAACTATCGTAGTTCTCAAAAGGTAAGCCGGCAATCAGATCCAGATGAATGTGGATATTCTGTGGCATTAGCAGTTTTTTTACATGGTCACCGGTTCGGGTCACACTGATTTTTCGGCCAATGGCAGCCAGGGTTTCCGGAGCCGTACTCTGGACGCCAATTTCAAATTGAATCAATCCCGACGGGGCCGTCTTAAGTAAATTAATCATCTCGTCATCAATCAAGTCGCCGGTCATTTCAAAGTGAAAATTTGTTGGCCCGCCACGCTTAATCAGATGGGCAAATATCCTTTTGGCCCGACCGACGTCGCAGTTAAAGGTGCGATCCACCAGTTTGACCTGCTTGACCCCCACCGCAATAAAGAAATCCAATTCTGCAAAGACCCGATCCAGTCCCAGCAAATTTAACCCTTGCTTAGCCGAAGACAAACAATAGGAACAACAAAACGGACAGCCCCGCATGGTTTCGTAGTAAATGATCTTATGCTTAAGGCTTGCCATATCCACATTACTATAAGGAAACACCAATTGACTTAGGGGTACCGCTTCAGTATCAGGATTTTCGACAACCTGCCCCGCTGAACTGCGATAACAAAGTCCCGGAATTTTTTTGAGGCCTTCGTGATAATTACCAGACTCCAGTAGCGCTTTTAGTTTGGCTTCCCCTTCGCCCTGTATAATCCGGTCACAAAAAAGATAAGCCTTTAGCAGCGCCACTCCATCAAAACTAACCTCGGGGCCGCCAAAAATAATCTCAACCTGGGGTTTCGCTTTTTTAATGACTTCTGCCAGCTTAACTACCATCTCCATATTCCAGATATAGCAGGAGAAACCAATTCGTCTGGTATTTTGATCCAGAAGCAACTTAACAATCCGATGAAAGGGATCATTAATTGACATTTCTACAATTTCGACATCAAAATTCGGCAGCTGCGCTTTTAAAGAACGCACCCCCAAATTCGTATGGATATATTTGGCATTAATAGCGACTAGGACAAGATCTTTCACGGTAACCTCCAGGTCTTCAGGGATTTAAGTCTGGGAATAAGTTAATAAAAAAATTCTTTGCTGCCGAGTTTTTACACCTCTTAATACTCTGCTTAGATGAATAGAAGCAGACAGTACCGTTTGCCCTGGATAGTAATTATCCAGCGTAAATGGCAGCAACGCTCACCGCAATTAAATAAATCAAACGATATTTGTTATACATTAAAGCGGAAAAAAGTTACGTCGCCATCTTTCATGACATACTCTTTACCTTCTACTCGGGTCACGCCACTTTCTTTGGCTTTTACTTCCGAACCGGCTTCAACCAGCTGATCGAAACTGGTGATTTCAGCTCGAATAAAACCCCGCTCAATATCGCTGTGTATTTTTCCGGCAGCCTGGGGTGCCTTCGTACCTTCGGTAACTGTCCAGGCCCGAATTTCCTGGGGGCCAGCGGTTAAAAAAGTAATCAGCCCCAGCAGTTTATAGCCAGAGCGAATAACCTGATCCAGGCCTGATTCGTCCAAACCCATATCAGATAAAAACTCCGTCTTTTCGACTTCGTCAAACTGGGCGATTTCTTCTTCAATTTTAGCCGATATTTTAATGATGTCTTTATGACTGCCGGAGTGGTTTTCCCGCACTGTTGCTTTTAAACGGGTTACCATATCATTATCTTCATGGAGATCATCTTCAGAAACGTTGGCGATATACAGTACCGGCTTGATGGAAATCAGCTGAATGGTTTGGATAAATTCCCATTCATCCGCAGAAAAATCCTCATCATTGGGCATTTTGCCACCTTCTAGGATTTCCCGCAGCCGCATCGCCACCTCAATATTTGCCTTTTCCTGAGGATTGGTCTTGGCCAACTTTTTATTTTTTTCTATCCGTCGATCCAGCATTTCAATGTCAGCAAAGATCAATTCCAGATTAATGGTTTCCAGATCATCAATGGGATCGATTTTTCCTTCCACATGCACCACGTTGTCATCTTCAAAACAACGAACCACATGGACTATGGCATCAACTTCCCGAATATGTGAAAGAAACTTGTTGCCCAGCCCTTCCCCCTTGCTGGCGCCTCGTACCAGACCAGCAATATCCACAAATTCGATGGTGGTGGGAATAACCTTTTTAGAACTGTACATTTTTTCCAAAATCGCCAGACGGGGGTCCGGTACAGTGACAACCCCGATATTGGGATCAATCGTACAAAATGGATAATTAGCAGACTCTGCTCCGGCCTTGGTTAATGCATTAAATATGGTGCTTTTCCCAACATTGGGTAAGCCAACGATTCCTATCTTCATTATTACCTCTTTCTTATTTTCGTCTAAAACATTTCTCCTGACATTTAAAAAGGTGGGTTTTCCCGTTCCCTTGGAACAAGAAATACCACCATTTCAAATTTGGTCAGCGCTTTTTTGTAAACAGACGTCTATCGATTGACAACAGTGTTTTTCCATAATTTTTCGAGATTATAAAACTCCCGTTCTTCAGCATGGAAGATATGGACAATCACATCGTAGTAGTCCAGCAAAATCCAGCGGGCTTCACGTAAACCTTCAACCCCTTTAGGAAAGATCTCCAGTTTTTGGGCCTCATACTCAATATTTTCGGCGATCGCCTTGACCTGTCGCTCAGAGCTACCACTGGCAATAACAAAATAGTTAGCAATGGAGGTCATCTCCGTAACATCGATGACTTCAATATCATCGCCATTTTTTGCTTCAATCCACTCTTTAATCTTTTGTGCAAATTCATCTGGATTAATAATGATCACTCACTTTCTTTTTTTAATTTCTTGATTACTTTTTTTTATAGATTTCTGGTTTTAATCAGCAAATCATTTCGTGCTTCAAGGGTATGCTTATGAAGCAGCGCACCAATTTTTACGACATGGCAGATACAATTGGATAATGCCAGTATAACAGCCTGATCAAGATCTGTTTTTGCTGCCGCTCGAATGGCCTCAACCCCAGGAAAAGATCGGTCTTTTTCGATATAATCAGCCAAATAAACAATCTTGTCCAGGGTGCTCATTTTCTTACACCCGGTGGTGTGATAACACACCGCATGTTGAATCGCCACATCGGTGATTCCATAGCGTTCTTCAACCAATACCGCACCCACCGGGCCATGAAGTAATTGGGGATCATGGCGACTGACCCGGTCGACTTTAATCTGATGCTTTTTGGCATAGCCGAGAAGCTTTTCGTCCGGCATATTTTTGGCACAGTCATGCAGTAGTGCCGCCAGTCTGGCCTGATTAAGGTCAACCCCAAAACGACTCGCCAGTTGTTCAGCCGCCGCAACCACGTTAATCGTATGGCGAAAGCGTTTTGGACTCAGCTTATTTTCAAGATCTGTAGTGATCTCAGTCCAGTTCATGTTGATCCCCATGTGTCCCATTCGGCAAATAGAGGCCCTGGTCGTGGATATAGGCTTCCACCGGATCGGGTAAGAGGTACCGGATGGAATAACCATTCTTAATCCGGGAGCGGATATCGGAAGAGGCGATGTCCATTTCCGTGGCGTAAAGCTTAAATATCGATGCCCCATAAATCTCCTGAAGTTCTTTGATCCGCATATCCAGGCGATCATGGCTATAGCCCGGGCGGAAGGTGGTAATGAACTTTACCGACTTAAGTAGCTCCGGCGCACCCTTCCACAAGGTAATCTCAAACATTAAATCGGCCCCGGCAATAAAATAAAAATCACAGTCCGGGTATATTTCTTTAATGCTATTAATCGTGTCAATGGTATAGGTGATGCCACTCTGGTCGATTTCATGGGTTAATATCTCAAAACGATCGTTGCCGGCAATGGCCAGTTCCACCATTTTTAACCGGTGTTCTCTGGCAATTTCATCTTGCGATAATTTAAATGGGTTATTCCCAGTGGGAATAAACAAAACCTTATCCAACTCATATTGATCCCGAGCCGACTCTGCCAACAGCAGATGACCCGTATGGATGGGATTAAAACTTCCTCCCAGAAGACCGATTTTTTTCTTCATCTCAAACCTTTACTTTTTATGAATTAGTGAATTTTCGTGATGGGCTTAATGATTTTTTCTTAACCCGTTTGATGGGTTTTGCATTTTTAGTGGGAACCTCAATTTTCGTTTTTAATAAATTCTTTTTATAAAGAATAAATTTGTTACCGATGGTGCAGACAATCTCCGCTTTGGTGGCAGCGGCCAATTCCCGGGCGACGTCACCAACTTCTTCCATGGAGTTATTCTGAACCTTTCCCTTGATTAACTCCCGGGCAATGATGGCATCTCTAGTCTGCACAATAACTTGCTCGGTAACGCCTTCCTTGCCAACGAAAATGATATCAGGGATATCCATGGCCAGCTTTCTTAAATAACTTCTTTGTTTACTTGTTAACATTTTTTCTCAACTTTCTACGACGCTATTATAGCATATTATTATGGGCAAAATCTATTTAAAATACTCAAATTCGATGTCTTCCAACTGAACGACATCCTCATCCTGAATGCCCATTTTTTCCAACTCTGCAAATACGCCTTTATCTTTTAGCACCCGCTGGAAGAAACCAACTGAATCCAAATCTTCAAAGTTAACGGATGTAATCAGTCGCTCCAGGAAATCGCCTTTAACAATATATAAATGATCACGTTTTTCAACAGTAAATTGTTTTTCCATAAAGTCAGGGGTATAAACGGATTCAGTCTCTGGTTCAATGTCAAAAATCGGTTCAACCTCACCGATTTCATCCAGCAAGGTTATCGTTCGGCTAAGCAGTTCGTTAAGCCCCTGGCCGGTTACTGCTGAAATTACAAAAACCTCGTAACCGAGTTTTTCGAGTTCGGCTTTGAGTTCAGCTGTTTCGCCAGCATCAGCGAGAAGATCAACCTTGTTCAAAGCGACAATCTGCACCCTCTGGGCTAGTTTTTCATTATACTTTTCCAACTCTAAATTAATCGCTTTAAAATCTTCCAGGGGATCCCGGCCTTCACTGCCAGCTGCGTCCAACAGATGGATCAGCAGCTTGGTTCGTTCCACATGACGGAGGAACTGGTCACCCAGTCCGGTTCCTTCATGAGCGCCCTCGATCAAACCGGGAATATCGGCAATCACAAAGGGATCAAAATTTCGCCATTCAACCACCCCCAGATTAGGGACAATGGTGGTAAAATGGTAATTGGCAATTTTGGGTTTGGCTTTGGTGATTACCGAGAGCAGTGTTGATTTCCCAACATTGGGAAATCCAATCAGACCCACATCAGCCAGCAGTTTCAGCTCAAGAATAACAGTTCGTTCCTGACCTTTTACTCCACCCTGAGCAAAACGAGGTGCCTGTCTGGTAGCTGTTGCAAAATTCATATTTCCACGACCACCCCGGCCGCCTTCTGCTACCCGGTATTTTTGTCCGTGTTCGGAAAGGTCGCAGATAATCCGTCCGGTATCCTTATCTTTAACAATCGTTCCAACCGGAACCTTAATGATCAGGTCTTCTCCGGTTTTACCGGTGGAGCGGCCGCCGGTGCCGTTTTCACCATTTTCTGCCTTGTGTTTTCTTTTATATTTAAATTCCATCAGGGTTCGAAAACCATTATCGGCCATAAACACAATATTGCCGCCATGACCTCCGTTCCCGCCATCGGGACCGCCGTTGGGGACATATTTTTCGCGCCGGAAACTCATTCCGCCATGTCCACCATTACCAGCCTTCAGAATAATCTCTGCTTTATCTACAAACATTGCTACCTCGCTTTTTTAGGGTACTTACCCGAACAACATAAAAATAAAACCTCTTATCTTGTCAAAACGAGCATAAGAGGTTTTATGGCTGTATTATTTTGTCACTGAGAAACTAGATGGCTTCCCGAGGATAAATACTTACTTGTTTTTTATCTCTGCCTTTTCGTTCAAAACGGACAATTCCATCTTCTAAAGCGAATAATGTATCATCGCCGCCTTTTCCAACGTTAGTACCAGGGTGAATCTTGGTTCCTCTTTGACGAACTAGAATATTTCCTGCCAGTACGAATTGACCATCGCCTCTTTTTACGCCAAGACGTTTCGATTCGCTGTCTCGACCATTTCTTGAACTACCAACCCCTTTTTTATGGGCAAATAGTTGAAGGTTCATTTTTAACATGTTGTTCACCTCCTATTTATATACTTCTTCAAACTGGATATAATCTCCATAAGCTTCCTTAATCCCCCGGATTCCCAGAAGATAAGTCGAAATAAGTGTTTCTGTTTTTGATTTCGTTGGTTCATCATTGATTTCGGGAATGATAAAACGGATATAGCCCTCTTCGATCACTTCGCCAAGATCTTTTCGCCCAACAATTTCGGTAAGTCCGTTTAAAATGCTGATGGTTAAAACCGAAACAGCCGCACAAACGATATCCTCGCCATGATCGGCAAAACCGGCATGACCAGACACAATTATTTCACTTGCTTTATTATGCTTACCACAAATCTTTACTGAAATCATAAATGCCTAGGCTTGAATGCCAGTAATTTTAACTTTCATGAATGGTTGTCGATGACCTTGTTTTTTCCGATAATCTTTTTTAGATTTATACTTGTAAATAATAACCTTAGGTCCTTTGGCAACTTCCAAAATTTCTGCTTTAACAACAGCATTTTCAACCACTGGCGTACCAATGATCATTTCGCCATCTTTGTTAACTGCTAAAACTTCAGTAAAAGTAATTTCTTTTACATCGGCTTCAGTGAAATTGATTTTTTCAATTTGAATCACATCATTTTCCTGAACGCGGTATTGTTTACCACCTGTTTTAATAATTGCATACATAGTTCTACACCTCCTCATACCAGACTCGCCACAAAAGGTGCTTTCGACTTAAAACCTTGTGTGTGCGGCTACATAACTTTATAAATATTAACACGGTGCGTTACTAAAGTCAATCAAAATATTAACAATGTTCATTTGACATGATAATACACCTAAAAAAACTGAAATCATTTATTTTATTTGGGGGTTTTCTCGTATGATGGGTATAATAAAATAAATTGAGCTTTAGGAGGAAAATGAAATTGCAAAAAAACATGCCTAGAATAAAAATTGTAGCTGTTGTTTTATTAGTTATCCTTGCTATGGGATTCATAATCTATAATTTTTATCCAATGATCAATCAAAACATGCAAAAGGATAAAATAATTGCCGTCGCCAAAGAAAACCGTACCGAGATTGCCGATCGAATTGATTTTAATGCCTTGCTGTCCATCAACCCCGATACCATTGGCTGGGTGCAAATCGAAGGGACACCCCTTGAATATCCGGTTACCCAAACCACCGATAACGATTTTTATCTGTCTCATAATTTTTTAAAGGAATCATCCTTCGAGGGCGCCATCTTCCGGGACTACTTGAGTGATCCGGTGACAACCCGGAATCACGTACTCTATGGTCATTATATGTCAGATGAATCGATGTTTGGCAGCTTATGGAATTATCAGGATCAGGCCTATTTTAAAGCCCATCCGGTGATTCAGTTTGATCAGCCTGGCAATCCCGGGGATTGGGAGATCTTCTCGGTTTATATTACCGAAGCCGAATACGATTATCGCCAGCCCAGTTTTTCAAGTGACACCGAGTTTATCAACTATATGAATCGGCTCAAAGCCCGTTCACTGTATGATACCGGTGTGGTTGTTTCCCCGGACGATGAAGTGCTGACCCTGTCCACCTGTATCTACACCTTCGATGATGCCCGCTTTGCGGTGCATGCCCGAAAAATCAAGTAAACATAAAAGTGTCCGCAGTTTGGATCTCGTTGAGAACATCCATTGACTGCGGACACTTTATTACATTTTAAGCACAGTTGCTATTCGTTATCAACAACTGCCTTTTTTCCCAATTTTCGCAATTCGCGTTCCGGCTTGATTACTTTATCTTCATAATCAAAACACTCTTTGGCAATGACATTACTTAAAACCAGTAATGAGATCAGATTAGGAATTGCCATTAATCCATTCATCGTATCCGAGAAATCCCAGACAATCTGCAGAGCAGTGGTGGCGCCGACAAAAGCAATTAAGCTGTAAAACAGTCGATAAACTTTCACTGCCATTGGCGCTTTAATCAGATATTCCAATGATTTTTCACCATAATACTCCCAGCCCAGAATTGTTGAAAAAGCAAACAGCATAATCCCAATGGTGACGATGTAGCCCCCGATCGGACCTAATGCTGATTCAAAGGCGGCAATCGTTAACGCTGCCCCACTGAGCAGTTTTCCGGCTTCGGTCATGGTACCAAGCATACCGGAAGAAGCAATTACCAGACCGGTAATGGAACATACAACCAAGGTATCGAAGAAGGTCCCAGTCATGTTAATGTAACCTTGACGGGAAGGATGATCCGTTTTAGCAGCGGCTGCCGCAATTGGCGCCGAACCTAAACCGGCTTCATTGGAGAAAACCCCCCGGGCAACCCCCCAACGCATGGCACTGAGCATGCTGGCAATCACCGTACCGCCAACCCCACCAGCCACCGCTGTGGGTGAAAAGGCCATTGTAAAGATTTGAGCCAGACCGGCAGGCAGGTTTTCAAAATTAATAATAATTACTAATATACCGGCCACAAAGTAAAAGACTGCCATAAAGGGAACAATGACACCACAGACCCGACCAATGCTCTTAATCCCACCTAATAGCACCACAATAGCTAAGATTGTAATGACTGCTCCAGTAACCCAAGTAGGTATGCCAAAGGTTCCAACTACAGCACTGGCAATGGAATTAGCCTGGGTCATGTTACCGATTCCAAACGAAGCGATCACTGCAAAGGCTGAGAACAGTACCGCCAGAATTGACCCGATCGTCTTATTCTTGAAACCATTTTTCATGGCATACATCGGTCCACCGGCCATTTCGCCTTCTTTGTTGGTTTCCCGGTATTTAACCGCCAGAACACTTTCGCCATATTTGGTGGAAAGACCAAACAAAGCACTGATCCACATCCACACTAACGCTCCGGGTCCTCCCAGAACCATGGCGGTCGCCACCCCGACAATGTTACCGGTACCAATAGTTGCTGCCAGCGCCGTCATTAAAGATTGGAAGGGTGAAATATCCCCGCTCGATTCTTTTTTTGCCGGATCCTGTTTAGCAAAAACCGATTTCAATGCATAACCCAAGTTTCGCCATGGCAGAAACTTTAACCGGACTGTCAAAAAGATCCCGGTTCCCATCAGTAACGCCAGCATTACAGGTCCCCAAACAAAATTGTTGACAGCTGCAATAATTTCCGAAAAATTCATCTTAACCCCCTTAAAATTATAGTGGGATCATTTTATCATTATTTATCTTGCTTCACAATACTAAACATTCTAAATGACAAGTATTTACCTTAAGCCTATCTTAAGCCCAGGCAAGAGGTAATTATTGTCATTTCCATAGATATTTTAACCCAATCCGGAAGCACTGCCCGGTAAATCACTCGAATTCAATTGAGCACTTGGATTAGCGACGCAAAGAGTTGATAGGTTTCCGGCGCAAACCAGAGTTTAAGTTCGGTTAGCAGAGCTTCGTTTGAATCACTGCAATGGATCAGATTGTTACAGCAGCGAGCTTCCCGGTCGGCATTCTCAAAGGAATCGGTTCCCAGATCACCCCGAATCGTTCCCGGTTCAGCCCGGGCCGGGTCGGTGGCGCCCGTTAATTCCCGGGCATTGCCGATGGCATTTTCCCCGTCCTGACTAAGAATAATGGGCATCATTGCTTTCCCAGCAAAAGCTGTGATGGCCATTTTTTTAAACGATTCTCCCAGTTTTTCAACTACGTGGGCGTAATGGGTTAAGATCAAGTCGTCACTGACGCTCTTATATCCGATCATCTCGATCCTGAAGTCATGCTCGATAAACCGTTTTATAATCGGTTCAACTAATTCCGTCTCCAACGCATCGGGTTTCATAATAATTAATACATATGATTTCATTGCAAATCCTCACCTTCTATGTTTTGTAGTTATAAAGTATAATACAATTACTGGATTAACATTTTTATACTAAAATAATTAATTAACCGCAAAAAACGCTGAAGCCGATCCCACAATAAATGCAGAACCGGCTTCAGCTTTCGATTTCAGATGTCATTCCTTTTGGACTCACCCCTTTCATTTCACCAAAAATCCACTTCTTCACTTTTCTAAAAGTAATAAACGCTTAACTGGCAAAATTCTTCAGGATAGTTTTTTATTCAATTCAAATTTTTACCGTTTCAGTGGCAAATCGTCATTTCCATTATGTGGTTAATTATCGTTGATCCATTATTATTTTTATGGTCACACCACTTAAAAAGTGATGCTCACGTCCATAATTAAATACCGATCGCCAATTAATCAGGCCATCAATGTCGATGCCGCCTACCCAATTTGGTTTTAAGAACTGCTGCATCTTTGGAAATGACAATCGATAAAATCTTATTCATCCATTCGGGTTATTTTAATTTTTATCTCTAAACAAATCACCGTCTTTCTAATCTTATCGGCTGTTAAGGTTTATTTACTTTTCAATGATCTTATTAATCAATTGTGAAAAGGATCGTGTTGATCTTTGATTTAGCTAAATTATAGCACGTTTCTTTGAAATGTAAAGGCATTTTTTGTAAACGTTTTTATTTCTTTTGTAAACCTTAAGCATCGGCTTTAAGCAGCAGTTTTTCCCGATGTAATTCGATCGTCGGATCGATCACAAAAACCGCTCTGATTTGATCGTTGAAACTCGCTAAGACCTGTTCCGGCTTGACACATTGCTGCTCGATATAAATCAGCGTCATCTTTACATTGACATGATCGATTTCGGCGTCTGCACATACCGAAATCGATTCAATAAAGGGTCGGATATTTTTTTGTACATATTTTCCTTTTTTATTTCTTTTCTGGATCAAAATCTGTGGAAGTTCCAGATACATGCGCACAGATGCTGCCAATTCGTTTAAATCCGTTTCTGGCATGACCTTGATGCGAATCCGATAGTCACTTTGATAAAGCGATGCCGACAGGGATTCGACCCCCTCACCGCAGATTTTTGCAGCAATAATTTCAAGACCCTTCGGTAGTGCCTGGTTCATCCGGTGAATAAAGGTGTCCACATCGATGTCCGTAGATACAATCACCTCACCATACTCCGCGTCACTGGTTAAACCCACCGACATCGCCAGCGCAAATGACATCCGGAGATGGGGGTTAAAACCCTGGGAGTATGCAACCGGGATATTCGCCCGGCGAAACGCCCGTTGAAACAATCGTTGTTGATCCAGATGGGATAAAAAACGCAGCGGGGTTGAGCGTTTAAACTGATAATGAATTTTAACCATTGCATTTCCATCCTTTCTTGAATTCCATAATGCCGCAATTCGAACATGCATCTGGACAAAACGGTGTTGTTAAAGCTGTCTCGGCTTTTTTTGCTTCGGTTTGTAAAAAGTCCTTGGTAATGCCAGTATTGATAAAATCCCAGGGCAGAATTTCTTCGTAGTCCCGGTTTCGTAAAGCATAAAAATCCGGATCAACCCCGGCCTCGTCAAAAGCATCCATCCATTTTTGCAGATCAAAGCATTCGCCCCAGCCATCAAAGCGGCAACCTTTTTGATGGGCTATCTCCAGCACCGAACCTAAACGACGGTCACCCCGGGCAAAGACTGCTTCCAAGAAGCTAACCCCGCTGTCATGCCAGCTGTAGGAAATCTTGCGATCTTTAATACTGGCTTTTAAATGACGTTGTTTCTGTTTAAATTCTTCCCGGGTATTCTGGCCCATCCACTGAAAAGGTGTAAATGGCTTGGGCACAAAGGAAGAGGTGCTTAAAACGACTTTCAAACTTTTGTTGCGGACTTCCCGATCAATTTTAAAGTATTCATCAACAACTTTTTGCCCTAAATCCGCAATGCCTTCGATATCTGTCAGCGTTTCCCCCGGCAAACCAATCATAAAATACAGTTTAACATGTCCCCAGCCCTTTTCAAAAGCCGTTCGTACCGTGTCAAGCAGGTTTTCCTCAGTAACACCTTTATTAATGACATCCCGCATCCGTTGGGTTCCAGCTTCTGGTGCCAGCGTCAAACCGGTTTTGCGAACTTTCTGGATTTCTTCCAACATCTCAATGCTTAAGGAGTCAATCCGCAGTGATGGCAAGGAAATACTGACTTTTCCATCCGCATAATCACAAACCAGGTTTTTAATCAGGGCTTCAATTTCGCTGTAATCACCAGTACTGAGCGATGACAGTGAAACCTCATCGTAGCCAGTGGCGTCGATCAGCGCTTTGATTTTTGCCTGGATAGTTGGCACGGTTTTTTCCCGGGTCGGGCGGTAGATCATCCCAGCCTGACAAAAACGGCAACCCCGGCCACAGCCTCTGAATATTTCATAACTGATCCGATCATGGACAGTTTCGGTATAGGATACTACAATTTTTTCCGGGAAGTAAGCCTGATCAAGGTTTTCAATAAATTGCTTGCGGATCGTTGGTGGTGCTTCTTTGACAATCGGGGAAAAGGCGGTAATTAGCCCGGTTTGCTTATCATAGCTGACCGCATAAAATGCCGGGACATAAACCCCGTCAATCTGAGCTGCCCTTTTTAGAAAGTCCTGGCGGTTACCACCAGCTTTTTTCCATTCCCGGTGGGCAGCCATAATTTTAAGAATCACCTCTTCCGCTTCACCAATGACAAAAAGATCAATAAAATCAGCCAGTGGCTCCGGGTTATAGGCGCAGGGGCCCCCGGCCATCACAAAGGGCTCGTCTTCCTCCCGCAAAGCGCTGCGCAAGGTGATCTTTCCTAATTCCAGCATGTTTAAAATATTACTGAAGCTCATTTCATATTGCAGTGTAAAGCCCACAAAATCGTAGACGTTCAAGGGCAGCATTGATTCCAGGCCATATAATGGCAAATCATGCTGACGCAACTGTTCTTCCATATCTACCCAGGGCGCAAAGACCCGCTCACACCAGACATCTTTTTCTTCGTTGAGTAACCCATAGAGTATTTTCATGCCCAAATGAGACATTCCCACCTCATAGGTGTCCGGGAAAGCAAAGGCAAAACGAATCATCTCCGGACTCGGAATCTTATGGACTGCGTTCACCTCATTACCAAGATAGGTGATTGGTTTTGTCACCAGGGGCAAAATATTTTTTTCGATATAATTATTCATTCATTTCCTCATATTTATAATTTTTAAACTGCCTAACTCATTTTAGCACACCTTATCTTACATGATTCTTATCAGCTTGTACAGTCCCCGTCCCAGAATAAATATTCAGTCCCATCGCCCCGCTCCAACAATTATTCTAAAAAGCGCATTTGATTAACGCAATCAATTATGATAGACTACACCCTGTTTGAAAAATTTAAGTCAGGTAATATCAAACGGTGAAACGTATTTATGAACTTTTTGCAATTATCTGAAATATTATGTTTATGAGAGGAGAAAAAATTGTTTGAAACAGTCGATGTGGGCATTTTGTCCATTATTCCACCAATGATTGCCATTGTTCTGGCGTTGATTACGAAAGAAGTTATCTCCGCCCTGCTAATCGGAATTCTATCCGGAACCCTAATCTATGTCGTCAGCATTGGCGGCGGTCTGGTTGAAATGGGTACGGTTGCTTTTGGCCTGATGGCTGAAACCGTTGGTGAACCGGGCAAGTTTAATATCATCTTATTTTTGGGGCTGCTGGGAGCCCTGGTTTATGTTGTAACCATTGCCGGAGGTTCTCGGGCTTATGGCAACTGGGCCGCCACCAAGCTTAAATCCCGCCGCAGTGCCCAGCTGGCCACCAGTGCTCTGGGCGTTATTATTTTTGTGGATGATTATTTTAACTGCCTCACCGTTGGCACGGTTATGAAACCGGTCACTGACAAATATCAGATTTCCAGGGCCAAGCTGGCCTACATCATCGATTCCACCGCAGCGCCAGTTTGCATCATCGCCCCGATTTCCAGTTGGGCGGCAGCTGTCGGCTCAACACTATATGAAACGGGAGCTTTCCAAAATGAACTGAGTGCTTTCGTGGCAACAATCCCTTACAATCTTTATGCATTGTTAAGTATCTTGATGGTTGTTATTATTTCTATTACCAATCTGGATTTCGGATCAATGGCCCGGGTTGAACAGCGAGCCACCGAAACCGGCGAACTGGGTGCCCTGGATACAGAACTGGAAGAAAAAATTCTGATGGATGGCAAGGGCACAATCTGGGATCTGATTATTCCAATCAGCTCACTGATTGCCTTTTCGATTCTCTCGATGCTCCAAAACGGTGGCTACTGGTCTGGTGAAGGCTTAACTTTATCGGAAGCCTTTGGCAATTGTGATGCATCTGCAGCACTGGTAATGGGCGCCTTCTGGGCCTTGGTTGTGACCTTTTTGCTGTTTATCCCCCGTAAACTGATTGATTTTAAAACCTTTATGGGAGGCATCGGCGAAGGAATCAAAACCATGGTTCCGGCCTACATTATTTTAACCCTTGCCTGGACCATCGGTGCCCTGTGTCAGGATCTGCTCGGTACCGGCCTCTTTATTGGCGAACTGGTTAAATCCAGCAGTATTCCAGTGGGGCTGATTCCAGCTATGATTTTCCTGGTTTCGGCCCTCTTGTCCTTTTCCATCGGAACGGCCTGGGGTACCTTTGGGATCTTCATTCCGATTGTCGTCATGATTTCCCAATACACCGCCCCGGAACTAATGGTCGTAACTTTGTCAGCAACACTGGCGGGATCCGTCTTCGGCGACCATTGTTCACCCATTTCGGATACAACCATTCTTTCTTCCACCGGGGCTGGCTGCGATCATATCCAGCACGTTTCAACCCAGATGCTTTATGCCCTGCTGGTGGCATCCTGCAGCTTTATCGGTTATCTGATAGCTGGTTTGAGCTATGGAAATCTTCCGCTGACCTGGTTAACCTCAGTCGGACTACTGATGGGATCGCTCATCGTCTTCCATCGGATTTCCCAAGCCCGCATCACAAAGCTGGATTTCTCCACATCGAATTGATACTGTCCATTTCAAATGTCCGCCATTTAGCAATAAAATGGCGGACATATTTATTCTACATCAAACTATTTCCCAGATCAGTTCGCCTTTTCGTTGTTGCAAAGCTTCAGTAACCACCCCATTTTCTGCCACTTTTTCCAAATATTGATGAACCCGCGCAAGCTGATCCGGATTATCTAAAACGGCAAGCTCCCGGCTATAAATCCCCTTTGCTTTTTCCAGTGGGAAAACTCGCTTGTGAAGCCCCGTTTCGTATGTCAGTTCCGGGAAAATACCCTTTGTCCATAAAATATTAAAAATATAGTTCAGCTTATTAAACTGGCGGATATAATGTTGATCTGTTAGTGTGTAGAGTGTTTCTTTCAGACAACTATGTCGTTCCACAAACGATGACAGATAACAAAAACCTCTGGAGGAGCCAATCATTTTATAAAGATGATCCGGTTTGCAAATCGCCGGTGACATGCTGGCAATCACCAGATCAAAAGATTCTAGGTAGTGAAAGCTGTCCCAATCCGAGAGAATAAACTCGGTATTTTGTAACCCCGCAGCTGCGGCATTTTCTCTGGCATAGTGCACCATCTTTTTAGAAAAATCCAGCCCCACCACTTTTTTTGTTTTTTTTGCCAACTCAACTGCAAATTGTCCCGGCCCACAACCGATATCCAGGACGGTTGTTTCACTCGTGATAATCCCTTTGTCAATCAAGGCCTGAACCTTGTCTTTACGATTTAACTGAGCGTCTCCGGTTGACGATGAAAGATTGTATTCCTCCGCCCGAAAGTCCCAAAATTCTGCAGTTGGTTCTTTTTTCTGGTTGTCACTTAACCAGAGCTCCTCAAAATATGCTGTTTTAAACTGCATCCGGCATTCGTCTCCTTATTTAAATTTAATGTAATTATCGATTAATAAAAAATAACCCTACCAGGCAAAGAGCAATACCTACCAGATGATTGGTGGTCAAAACCTCCTTGTATAGCAAGATACCAATGGGAATCAGTAAGATCGCCAATGAGATATTGGCAACCAGCGACCCCAGGCTAATATTCCAGCCAGCCCGATAGGCGGTTATGTAACCAAATTCCAGGGCGACAACCGAAATCCCCAGGGCAAAACTGGTCCAATTCAGTCGTTTAACCGACTGGACGATTCCTTCTTCCAAGCCATTGGCCAGCATCAGAATCAACGTCAATAACGCTGCCACCAGATACGTAACCAACAGTGATAAAAAAGGATTGACCGTCTCCGGTGTCGATTTCGTGCAGATGTTATAAAACACATTGGCGGTTACAATTAATAGAATGGGCAGATAATAGGTAAGTTCATTCAAAGCTCTCAGACACTCCCCTTCCTTATAATTTTTGTATGACTGCTCACAAACATGGAGCGATTCCCAAGCGCTGTTATGCACCTTTTTATGTCCAGTGCTGTTTAACGGCAGCTCTTAAAACCCGAAAATTCGGATAGGGCTTTTCAATGTGCAGTAACCGCTTGATCACCAAAAGCTCTTCCTCGGTTAGATCAAACTGTTCAATTCCGCCGTTATTGAAACTTGCTGTAATTTCCTCGCAGCTTAATGCCAGGCGCATAAAAACATCACCGATCCCCCAAAAATCCGGATTAAAGTGCGTATCAAATGACAACATCTTTCTGGCCGAACCAAAATCAATCAGAGACAGCTGATCACCGGTCCATAAAATATTGTCAGCTTTAATATCCCGATGGCTGATGCCAAGGTCTGCCAGATAATCCATAACCGCAATTAATTGAAAAAAAATAATGGCGATTTCGCTTTTACCAAAGGCATAGTCACACGCAAGCCAATCCTCGAGGGTCTGCCCCGGCATTTTTTGCATCACCAATCCAAAGCAACCATCCCGATCAATGACCTGGATCAATTTGGGAATGGCTGAATGGTCGATGGTTCTAAGAAACTTAATTTCCCAGTTCAGTTTTCTTTTGCGGCGCTTGACATCATTGGGGTGAAATATTTTAGCAACGTAGTCCTGATCTTCCCGGGATATCAGATAGCTGCATCCAAAGCGCCCCTGACCCAGGAGTTTTACCAGTGCAAACCCATCAAGCGCAAGCGCGCCCCGGAGGGTAGTGAGCCGACTACCATTCGATCTCGTCAACAGATAAGGGCTTTTCATTGAGATAACTCTTCTGAACCTGACCATTTTTCATGATAATAACCTTATCGGCCATCGGCGTAATGGCTTGATTATGGGTGATCAGAATTACCGTCATCTTTTCTTTGCGGCTGGTTTCCTGGAGCAGTTTTAAAATATTCTTGCCGGTATTATAATCCAGTGCTCCGGTCGGTTCATCACAAAGCAATAGTTTGGGGCGTTTAGCCAGAGCTCGGGCAATCGCCACCCGCTGCTGTTCGCCTCCGGAAAGCTGCGAAGGAAAATTTCCCAGTCGTTCTGCCAGGCCGACACTTTTTAAAACTGTTTCGGCATCCATCGGATCATGACAGATCTGGGTCGCCAACTCGACGTTTTCAACCGCCGTGAGATTTTGAATCAAATTATAAAATTGAAAAACAAAACCGGTGTCGTAACGCCGATATTCGGCCAACTCCCGACGGTTTAGGGCCGCAACATCTTTTTCGCCAACAATCACCTGGCCTTCATCACAATCGTCCATCCCACCCAGGATATTAAGAACCGTTGTTTTACCAGCTCCGCTGGGGCCCACAACCACTGCAAATTCGCCCTCATCAATAAAAAAATTGATCCCGTTAGCGGCATTAATGGTTACCTCCCCCATATGATAGCGCTTATGTACATCTTTAAATTCAATAAAATGTTTCATCTTTTTTGTCCTTCTTCAGTTAATTGAGGCACCGCACCCCTTGCAAACAATTATAGCTGCTACCAGTATAGCGAATAAACCTCTCAAAAGCCAGTCTGCTCGAAAAAAAAGAAAGGTTTCCCTTTCTTTTTAGTTATTTTTTGGCTGGTTCCCACTTGCAGCGCACCGGGGAGACAATAGCTTCTTCTTTTTTTAGCTGTTTGAAGGCTTTATCAACTTCTTTACGATCAACCTTCAAGGCTTTTTCAACTTCGCCAGCAGTCATCGGCGCTCCATGCTGTTCCATACAAGCTAAAATTTTATCCTTCAGTTCCATATTTGCCCTCCAAATTCATTCATTCTTATGACAAATTTTAACAGCTCATCCTTAATTTGGGTTTTAATTTGGCCAATTGCTGACCGCAGGTGGTGCTTAATTCTCGCCCACTGCGATAATTGAAGCCTGGCTTAGTTTTTTACTTTGTATCCCTAATATGTGGTTCAGCACCAAAGCAATGGCAGCGAAGACTATAATTACAATAAAGGTCGAACTATAGCTACCGCCAGAGTTCTGCAGTAAATAACTGGAGATCATTGGTCCGATAATAGCCGCCGGTACCAGTAAAAAATTGGACAAGCTGAAATTAAGGGGATAATTTTTTGAACCAAAACTGGAATTGATCACCACCGAGGATAAAGCTGGCACGCCACCATAGGTAACCCCAACCGATAAAAGCCCGATAAAGATGAAAATAACATTATTCATCGTGGCACCCATAAACAAGAAAACGCCAGCAACCAGCAGAAGTATGGTATTGATTCCCATAGCCTTCGCTCTGCCCATTTTGTCAAACACCGTTCCGATCACAACACGACCGCCACCATTAAAAACGGATACCAACAGCCCCAACTGGGCCGGTGCACCAAAGGCCACCGCAATGGTTGCTGCACTCCCAATAATCAGCAGTCCCGATGCGGTAATCATAATCCCCCAGAAGAAATAAGTCCAGAATACGCCGGTTTTTAACATTTCTCTGGCTGTATATTCTTTTTTCTGGCTGGTCTCACCCGCAACAGCTACCGCTTTTTTGGGCGCAGTTACCGGTTTTTTTATAAAGAAGGAGCCCAGAGCCATCACAATTGCTCCCATGATCGCCAGATAAAAGAAAGTGTTCAAAACGCCGACGTCGCCAATTAGAGAACTGATCATCGTTCCCAGAATCAAACCGCCAAGTCCAAAGCCCATTAATAAAATTCCTGACGCCAAACCAGCTTTTTCAGAAAACCAGGGTACAACCGCACTAATAATTGAGTTATAGCCCATACCAACGCCGGTTCCGCAAAGTACCCCATAAAAGATATACAACATCATCAGACTTTGTTCTGGTTGACTCGGATCGATTTTCGAGACCCCGAAGAAACCGATAAACAACATCGCTGCCGCAATCAGAACAATGGTCCGGTTTTTGATCAAGCGGGTTAATTGTCCGCTGACAAAACCACCAATACAAAAAAAGATAATTGAGATGGTAAAATTTAGTGATAAGTCTGTTACCGTCCACGTTTCAAAGACCTTGTTCAGCGGCGCCCTAAAAATTGACCAGGCATACAATAATCCCAGAAACAACAGCATGATGGTTCCAACACACAGGTAGATCCACCGTTTTAAATTCTCATTTTTCATCATTTCCCTCTGCTTCCAAAAATTTTCTTGCTTTATTGTATCAGCTTGCTAAAGTAAAAACAATCATAAATACCAGTAAATCATGCATTTCTTACTGGTTTTCATGATTCCACTGGACAGCATGTTTTAAAAAGATTAAAATATACACTAGTTACAATGGAAGCGTTCATTACGAACGTGACGTAAAATTTTCGTTCCGTTTCTGATTAACTAACTATCAAAAGGCATGACAGGAGGAAATCATGGATTTATCATTCTTTATCGGTCCGTTACTGGGCGGCATCATCGGACTGATCACTAACGGCATCGCGATTCGGATGCTCTTTCGCCCCTTAAACGCCATCAAGGTATTCGGGTTGACCTTGCCCTTTACCCCGGGCTTAATCCCTAAAGAAAAACCCCGTATCGCCAAATCACTCGGGGACGTGGTGGCCAACAATCTGCTTAATGAGGACGTCATCAAAAATGGTCTGCTGTCCCCGGAAATGGACGACAAGATCACCATCGCCGTCAATGGCCTGATTGCTAAAAAAAGCACCAGCGACGAAACCCTGCGGGAGCTGTTTTACTCGTTTTCCGGCGCCGAACGCGGTGCGCTGATCATCACAGATGTGACAAACAAAGTGGTCGGTTTCTCTTATGAACGGATGGTCAAAATGGAACTTGGGCCGCTCTTATCAGAAATCGCCGTCACCGAAATTGTCAGCAATCTCCAAGGTTCAATGTTTGCGATGCTGATCAATGAAAATCTGATCAGTTCTGCCAAGGTTAAAATGTCTGAAATCATCGAACGGATGGTGGTTGAAAAAGGCGAGAGTATTCTCGATAACATCTTTGAAAAAGAAAGCACCAATCTGCTCGATAAACGGCTTTGTGACCTTTATCTTGAATACGAAGACCGGATTCCGGAATTTGTCGCCTGGGTTATTTCGACCTATCATCAACTGATCGACAAAAACATCGGCATCTTAATACACGCCCTGGACTTGTCAAAACTGGTTGAAGATCAGATTAACGGCTACGATGTCCTGACTTTTGAAAAAATGCTGTTGGAAATCATGCGTAAGGAACTCAATGCCATTGTCTGGCTGGGCGGATTATTGGGTTGTATCATGGGCCTGGTGATGTCCTTTGTCTAGGGAAGCAAACAGGTTGTCTGAATTTAAAAAACTACCATGGGCTTCGCTGTCGGTTACACCAAACAATTTCTACACTAGGGCGCACAACACTTTCTTGTACTGTTCACCGACACGTTACGAAATAGTTTGTTCGATTCTTTCAAATTTCGCAATCAATTAGGATAGATATTAAAAAGGAGCTAAAAATGACTAAAAAATTAGAAATTAATTGGGATCAATTGGGATTTGAATATATCAAAACGGATTATCGCTATCTGTCGTTCTGGAAAGACGGGCAGTGGGATGAAGGGGTTTTGACTGAAGATAATGTTTTGCATCTGGGTGAAGCAGCTCCCTGTCTGCATTATGGGCAGCAGTGTTTTGAAGGACTGAAGGCCTATCGGACGAAAAATGGCGAGATTCAGTTGTTTCGGGTTGACCAGAATGCCAAACGCTTTCAGGATTCCTGCCAACGGCTGTTAATGCCGGTAATTCCTGAAGAGACCTTCGTCAAAGCCTGTCTCGAGGTGGTTAAGGCCAATGCAGCCTATATTCCGCCCTATGGTACTGGCGGCTCGCTGTATATCCGCCCGATGATGATTGGGGTCGGTAACAGCATGGCGGTTAAACCAGCCAATGAATACATCTTTACGGTTTTCTGTATGCCCGTCGGCGCTTACTTCAAAGGTGGGCTGACACCAGTTAATTTTATGGTCTCCGACTATGACCGGGCAGCCTGCAACGGCACCGGCCAACAGAAGGTTGGCGGCAACTATGCGGCCTCGATGCTGGCCCATGAAATTGCCGTTAAGAACGGCTTTGCCGATTGCATCTACCTGGACCCGACGACGCACACCAAAATTGAAGAGGTCGGCGCCGCCAATTTCTTTGGCATCACCAGAGACAATCGCTTTGTCACCCCCGACTCCCCTTCGATCTTACCCAGCATCACCAAATACTCGCTGCTGTATCTGGCCGAGCATGTTTTAGGGATGGCCGTATCCGAAGAGGATGTTTTCATCGACGAGTTGGATATCTTTGCCGAAGCCGGCGCCTGCGGCACTGCTGCGGTAATCACCCCCATCGGCGGTATCTTCCATCACAACCGGCTGCACGTTTTCTACAGCGAAACCGCAGTCGGCCCGGTGACCAAAAAACTCTACGATACCCTCAACGCGATCCAACTGGGCGATCTGGCCAGTCCCGAAGGCTGGATTACCAAGTTATAAAGGGTTTATTTTTGCTGTGCGGGTCGCTTCTTCTTTTTCTTTTTGCGAACCGAATAACCGAAACTGCCGACCTTTTTGCCCAGACCAAAGTATTCACCATGGACGTAGGCCAGGAGGTCAGCCCGATCGAGATGGAGTTTTCCATTGTCATCGATAAGAGTGTCCTCCACATGAACTGCCTGAATCTCGGCCATAAACATGTCGTGGGTGCCCAGCGGGATGATTTCTTTAACATGGCATTCCAGACTTAAGGGGCTAGCGGCCAGCATCGGACACTTTACTGTATCTCCGGGGATTGCGGCTAAGCCCATCCGTTCAAATTTATTGATCTCCCGGCCGGAGCGCACCCCGCAGAAATCGACGGCATTGACCAGCGCTACAGTCGACAAATTGATGGTGAACTCCCGAGTGGCGGTAATGATTTCATAAGATAAGCGACCGGGCCGCAGCGAAATATAGGTCATCGGCGGTTTGGTATTGAGAACCCCGGTCCAGCCCACCGTTATGATATTTTCTGATGCGGCCTCGCCACAGGTTACCAACACCGGAGGTACCGGGGCCAGTAATACCGATCCCGGCCATTTTGTTTTACTCATTGCATTTTCTCCTTTGTCTGCGATAAGATCATTATAGCAGTTTTCCCATCCTTATGGCAGAAAATCATCGTCAGCCGGGCCCAAGACTGCTGAAAAGCATCGATTAAACCATTTAAGTACAATTTTTCTTGCAATTTCTTTGCTAAGCCGATAGTATTATAATTAGAAAAGACAGTGGACAGGAGAAGTATGAAAACAGAATTATTATTTCTAATTAAACGTCTATGTGATCTTGAAGAAGAATTCATGGATTTGACCGAAGAAGAAAAAGAAATTGTCGTTACTACCGCCGAAAGCATGACCGGAAGTCTGGTCTTTTTATTGGAAGCGCTTGAAGATTATTCCATGAGTGGTTTTTACGACGAGGATTGAAACCAACTGAAAAAAACGAATAAGGAGGTAGTTCGATGAAAGTAGCCGCTTTTGTATCCAGTATGGTTGCCCTGGTAATGGGCGCCGCAGCTCTGACCTTAAGTATTATTGCTGTTTCAAAAACTGCCCGTTAGCGGCAAAAGAGCAACGCTTTAACAGGTTGCTCTTTTTTATTGGCGATAAACTACCGTACCGATCAATTATCAGTCGGTAAACTCGACGATGACTTGATCGATATCCCAGAGGGATTCGATTTTTTCGATTGCATCTTCTTTGATGGCGTTGGCAAACTGATGGGTTTCGGGGAGATCGATGACGATCCGAACCACGCCACCGGTGATATCAATTTCCTTGACCAGATGAGTAGCCACCATATCCAGGCCTTTGATCGGATTCATGACCTTCTTTAAGCGTTTTCTGACAATTTCTTCGGTAGTGGCGACCTTTTCAGTAACCAGGCCGTGCTTTTCTTCATAATTCTGAATTGCCGAGCGCAACACCTCCACTGCCAGCACCGAGCAATGAGCCTTGATTTTGGGCAGCCCGCCCAGGGCTTCCGAGGCTTCCTGCCAGGTAATATTTTTGGCTTCATCAATGGTTTTGCCTTTGGCCAGTTCGGTAATAATCGAACCGGTGGCGATGTTTGAGGCACAACCGTAAGATTCAAATTTGATATCATCGATCTTCTTGGTCTCGGGATCGACCTTTAAATAGAGTGACACCATATCGCCGCAGGCCGGACTGCCTTCGGTTGCTTTGCCATCGGGATCTTCAATCCGCCCGGTATTGCGGGGATTCTTAAAATGTTCCAGGACCAGATCGTTATAAGGACTTGCCATTGTTATTTCCTCCTATTCCTTTCCCAGGGGACTGATTTTTCTCAGGTTCTCAACCACCTTTTTCAGCGTTTCCACCACAAAAACCACCTCTTCCATGGTATTGAAGCGACCCACTGTCATCCGGATCGAGCCGTGAGCCCGCTCATGGTCACCACCGATGGCGGCAATCACATGACTGGCTTCCAGGGAGCGGCTAAAACAAGCCGAACCGGTGCTGACGGCAATGCCATACATGTCCAGATGAAGGGTGATCGATTCCCCCTCCACATAATGGAAGGTGATATTGGCATTTTGGGGCGTCCGCTGCCGGGGATGACCGTTTAGGATAACATCAGGGATCTGCTCGCTCACCATGGTGATAATGTGATCCCGCATTGCTGCCAGCCGGATGTTTTCATCCGCCGTCACCAGTTCCGCCGCTTTGGCAAAGCCGACGGCACCGGGAATGTTATCCATCCCGCCGCGGAGATCAAACTCCTGAAAACCGCCATCCATTATTTTAGCCAGAGTGGTGCCTTTTTTTACATAGAGTCCACCAATCCCCTTAGGACCATGCAGGGTATGAGCCGAGACGGTGATCAGATCAACGGCAATGGTGTTGACATCCAGAGGCACACGCATAAAGGTGTGGGTGGCGTCAGTATGAAAGAGTGCCCCCTGATCATGGCAGATTTTGCCGATCGCATTGATATCCTGAAGGGTGCCGATCTCCTGATTACCATGCTGAACCGAGACCAAAATGGTTTCCGGGCTGATCAGCGCCTGGAGTTTTTTAAGATCCACCAGACCATCCCCATCGACGTCCAGATAATCGACGGTGAAGCCTTCCTTTTCCAGGGTTCTGGCGCTGTACAGCACTGGAAAGTCTTCAATTTTGGAGACGATCAGGTGTTTACCTTTTTTTGCCCCCAAAGCCTTGGCAACCCCTTTTAAGGCCAAATTACTGGACTCGGCACTGCCGGAGGTGAAAATAAACTCCTGGCTGTTGGCGCCCAGGGCCTTTGCAAGCCTAGTTCTGGCATCATCCAGGGCTTCTTTTGCCTCAACCCCCAACGAATAACCAAATTCCGAGGTCGCCACCGAGTAACGGTCAAAATATAGCGGTTTCATCACTTCCAGCACCTGCTCATCCAGCCGGGTAGCGGCGGCATTATCCAAATAATACACGTTTTCCATGAGTCCCCCCCTTAGATAAACAAGGTAATCGCTGACTGTCGGGCTTCCTGGATGTAGGTTCCGACGGCCCCATATTCGTCAATGATGTCTTCGATCAGATCGGATCGTTTTAAACCCATGATGTCCATGGTCATTTCACAGGCGATGATTTTGCCGCCCAGTTCCTTAAAATCAGCCATCAGCCGTTCCAGGGAAGCGACATTATTTTTTTTCATCCGTCCCAGCATCATCTTTTTTCCCAAGCCCAGAAAATGCATTTTCGATAAAGGCCCTTTTTCCAGGCCGCCTTTTTTCAGGCGCAGCAATCCCCAGAAGGTAAAATACAGGGATACCTCCATCCCCATCGCCAGTGAGCCATTGGACACAATCAGAGCACTATACAGTTTATCCATATCACCACTCTGAACAATAATGGTTGTTTTGTCCGCCATGAAAAAGCCTCCTTTACTTTTGGATTTTTATGGTCCAGGTGCCGTCCTGTTCTTCAATGCTGGTGACTGCCAGCGACAAAGCATCGGCGGCCATCGGGATTTCTTTTTTCGAGGCGGCATTGTTCCCGGTAATCGCAATGACATCCCCCGGTTGCGCCCTTCTGACGGCTTTACGCATTTCTACCAAAGGAACCGGACAGGTTTCGCCTCTCACATCAACATAAATTTCTGCCATGTTCTTGCCTCCTACTCAAATTTTTATTCACTGCTGCTGTGCCTTTCCGTCGTTTTCTCTTTTTTCATACCCCATTATGAACAACTTACTTGAATATTCAGTAAAAAGCATAAAAAAGCAGGCCGGCGGATCGTCCGACGGCCTGCTGAGGTTGCTGTAAGATACTGTACCGACCAATTGTCGGTACGGGGTTAGTTTATTAGCTCGTTCTTTCTCTTACTTTTTATTTTTAAAGCGCTCGAGAAACCGGGTTGAATATGCCAGGGTCTTGGTGGGGCAGCTGTCGACACAGTGACCGCAACCGACACAGCGCAGCTCGGATACCGGAAGGCCGGTGGCGGCACGGGATTTTAAATCGATGGCCATTGGACAGGCAACGTTGCAGCGGCCACATTGGATGCAGTTGCTCTGATTGGTGGTGATCTGCTGACCAACCAGCTTGCCAAGCAGGCCCACCACCGTTCCCAGAGGGCAATAATAACAGTAGCCGCGACCGCAAAAGGCGACCCAGAAAAACATCGCCATCAACAGTTCAGCGGCGAGGTATTTATAGGTTTCGATTTTTGCCACTGTCTCGCTGTTGGCCAGCGGCAGACCCAACAGATAGAGCACCCAGTAGACGGTAAAACCGATGGCGACTGCCAGAAACAGCCAACGCAGGATGGCAAACACTTTTAAGCCGCGGGCCTTAAGCTTTTTCCGGGTTCCCAGCAAGGGCATTACCGGATCAAAAACCTCACTGGCAAAACCATTGAACAGGCACAGTGTCGCGCACTGCCAGCGCCGTCCCCAAAGCAGCGTTCCGACCAGAACAACGATGGTGATAAGCAGATAAAAGGCCAGCGCCAGCGCGATGCCAGTGAGGCCAAAGACCGGCAGGTATTTGAGATAAAAGGCGGTGTTGGGGTCCATCAGTTGTAAGGGGATGGTGGTCCAGGGAAGTGGCATCGCAAAAAAGTAAAGTTCCTGATTATCTAAAAGAATCGGGCCAACAATATGAACGACCAAAGCCATCACGATAAAACCGGTCAGATTGCGTTTGCGCATCTCAGTCCGCCCGGATGCGCCAATAATCCGCAGGGTCAGAAAGCTACCAATAACAATAAAACTGGTCTTGACCCAGTTTTCATAAAAACCCCACAGCCAGGCGATAAAGGCGGCCACTTCCGGGGTAGCCCGACTGACATAGCCGAAATTGAGCCCGGCAATGATCAGGCAGAGGATGATATACACCCACAGGATTGCTTTGAGTGCTTTTATTTCACTGGAGGCTTTTGTTTCGCTAGAATTACGGTGACTCGCCATGGTTCTGGTCCTCCTCGATAACTATAATTTTTTCTTAATTATAAACTTCTTTCACGATAAACACAAGAATAGTCATGATACGAATCAGAAATAGCTGCTTGACTGCCAGCATCAAAATCGGTACGATAAGTTATAATTTAATGATTAAATAAAAATAGGTAATTGCGAAATGAAAAAACACCGAACAATGGTTGCTTTGAGTGCAGTTTCCACAAACAATTTTGTAACGTGTAGGCGAACAGTTCAGAGAACTGTCCGCCGTACAGTGTAACAATTGTTTCGTGCGAAACTGGGCGCAAAGCTCACGGCTGTTTCGCAATTACCTATTAAATAAAAACAAATGGAGGAAACAAATGCGACGTAAAAATCGGGAAGTAACCAAACTAACGGAGATTATTGAAATTATTAACGGCTGTAAGGTGTGCCGGCTGGCCATGGTGGACAACGGCCAACCCTATGTGGTGCCCCTGAATTTTGGCTATCGCCAGGATGATTCCGTCATTACCATCTTTCTGCACTGTGCCAGGGAAGGCCGCAAAACAGAGATCCTGAAACAGAATAACCAGGTCTGTATCGAGATGGATCAGATGAAAGAGCTGATCAGCGGCGAAAAGGGCTGTGATTACAGCTGCTATTTTGAAAGTTTTATCGGCACCGGTCAGGCGGTTTTTCTGGACGATGCCGCGGCAAAGGCTGAGGCTTTACAGGCGATTATGAAACAGCAGACCGGCCGGGACGATTTCAGCTTTGATCAGCAGATCCTCGAGCAAACCTCCGTGATTGCGGTTGAACTTCGCCGTTATTCTGGCAAACGGCACTAATCGCGGGATCAATCGCTTTCGATCGTTTCAGCCGTAATGTTTTTTAGCTCTGGAACAGGTATTTTGCTGGCGCTCGCTGGCGATTTTTGGGTGGCGATGAGAATGCCGCAGACGATCAGGATCATCCCCAGCAGATGACTGAGCTGGATTTTTTCATTGAGCAGGATGGCAGCCAGAATAATGCTGCTGACCGGCACCACGCTAATGAAGATCGCCGCGTTGCTGGCTGCAACTTTAGCAATCCCCCGAAACCATAGGACATACGATATAAATGAGACAAAGATCCCGTAATAGCCAATACACAAAATAGTCTGAAGCGACATTTTGGCAAACGGATAGCCCCAGGCGTCGTGGATGGCAAGGGGCAGTAAGCAGATAAAGGCCATTCCCGCCACCAGTGTTGTCCGGTATACCGGGGACATCGGGATGCACTTTATTTTACTGAGCACCGAAAATAAGCCCTCGCCAATAACGGCAATCAGAATCAGAAAATTCCCCAGCACCGAGCTGTCAAGGGTCCCTTCCGCAAAATAGGTGAAGAGGTTGATACAGAGTAATCCGACAATAACAAACGCCAGACCGATGGCGTTATTTTTTGAGATCTTCTCTTTCAAAATAAAAAACGCCAGAATCACCACAATGGCCGGTCCAGAGCTGGAAATTAAACCGCTGTTAGCGGCTGATGTCAGCTGTAGCCCCCAGAAAATAAAGACCCGGTAGAACACAATCCCGGCCAGGGCTTGACCCAACAATACCACCACGGATTTTTTATCCAGGCGGTGGTGTTCTTTTTTAATCACAAAGGTGACCAGCAGCAAAAAGACCAGCCCGATGGCAATCCCCAGTTCGGTGGCCAAAAAAACCGGCACCCTTGCCACCATCATTTTACTGACCACAACCGCACTGCCGGCGATTGCCATCGCCACTGTCAAATCCACATAGGCGCGGAGTTTTTCTCCCATAATAATCCTCTTTTCTCTTTTATATGATTATGATAAAATCTTACCCGATTGATGTGGTTTGTAAATAACCACTTAAATGGTTTTTTTAGCAAACCACTTTTGGAGGAACGCAATGTGGATTAATCTTGATAAAAAGAATGACCGCCCCTTGATGCGACAGCTTTATGAGCAGATCAAACACCTGATTTTAAACGGCCAGCTGGCACCGGCCGAGAAGCTGCCATCAACCAGGCAGCTGGCCACTGATCTGGGGATCTCCCGCAGCACCGTTCTGGAAGCTTACAATCAATTGATTGCCGAGGGCTACCTGATTGGAAATCATGGATCGGGGACGGTGGTCGCCAATGGCATTGATGTATTTTCGATCCCCCCGGACACCGCTACGAAAAAATGCGCTGCCACGATGATCGCAACAAAAGTACCGCCATCCGCAGTGATTGATTTCCAGTCCGGCGTCATTGATTCGTCCCGGTTTCCGCTGTCGGCGTGGAAAAAAGCCTATCAGCGCAGTCTTGATCAGATTCCTGAAGCCGCTTTTCGTTATCATCCCAGCGCCGGGGTGATGAGGCTGCGCCAGACGATTGCCGCCTATTTGCGACGCACCCGGGGACTCACCTGTCATCCCGACCAGATTATGATCGTTTCTGGCTCGACCCAGGGTCTGGCCCTGATCGCCGCGTTATTTCAGGATCAGCGGCAAGCGGTCCTGATTGAAGATCCCACCCATCCCGGATTGCGCCAGATTATTGAGCGCGCAAAACTCCATTTAATTGGGATCCCGGTGGATGATCAGGGTCTGTTGACTGATAGCCTCAACGCCCATCCGAACCCGGCCTTTGTCTATACGACCCCTTCCCATCAATATCCGTTGGGTGGCATCCTGCCGATCCAACGCCGTCAGAAACTGATCCAGTATGCCATCGCCAATGATACGTATCTGCTGGAGGATGACTATGACAGTGAATTCCGCTTTGAAGGCCAGCCGGTTTCATCCCTTTATGAGCTAAGTCCTGACCGGGTCATTTACCTGGGGACCTTCAGCAAGATCCTCACCCCGGCTATCCGGTTGGGGTATCTGATTCTCCCGGATCAACTGATCGAACCTTACCTGGAGCTTAAAAAATATTCCGACGTTCATACCGAAGCCCTGACCCAGTACGCCCTGGCCGAATTTATTGAAAGCGGTGGGCTGGAAAAACACATCTGGAGGATGAAAAAAATCTATGCTAAAAAACGCCAGCACCTGATCGCTGAATTATCCCGTTGTTATCCGGCTGAATTTGAAATCAAAGGCCATGCCGCCGGGCTGCACATGGTTGTCCGTTTTAACGGCGTTGTTTTTGCTCCCCCACTGATCGATCGCATTAATGCCCATCAGGTCCGGGTCTATCCCATTGAAAACTACGTTTTTGGCAACACAACACCCTACGGCAGCGACATCCTCCTCGGCTACGCTCACCTAACCTTTGCCGAAATCACCACCGGCATCACCCGATTCTGTACTGCCCTGCGGGAACCGGGATCTTGAGCACAAAAAAGACACTCTTACGAGTGTCTTTTTAAGATAGCTTCGAATCTGGTTATTTTTCGACAGCATCGATGGCGGAGTCGGCATCCGTTACGGTTCCTTCCGGGGTGGATGGCGACAGGGTCATGAAAAAGCCGTCGGTTTGATCGACAAAGGCAGTGGCGCTGTCAAAGCTGACATCAAGCAGATGGCCGCCCTTGCTGCGGTCATCGGCGATAAAATGAAAATGGTAGCCTTTGACATTCAAGCCGCCGATATCGGCCGGGCACCACAAGCCGACCAGGGTACCGCTGATCTTTTGATAGTCAAAGATCGACTGGTTTTTGACGGCTTCAGAAAGCACCGGATAAGGTTTTATCTGGCTGGGCACCGAACGGGCTTTGATGGTGTTGAAGGTGCCGTCGATCCGGAACACATAGAAGGCCTTCGGGTCGGTTATCATTTTGTCCAGTTCCTGCTCCAGGGCTTCCAGACTGGCGGTTGGTCCCAGTGATTTAGTCGCATCCTCGTCAAAGTAGGTAACTGCGGCAAAGGGGGTGGTATCGGTGTCTGGAACTTCCTCCACGGCACCGCTGGCCTTGACCTTGTAGACCGTATTGTCGATCATCACCAGCTCGCCATCCAGGGCGTTGAAGGTACCGATGCCGACATCGCCATGCTGCTTTAATTCCCCAAAAGTCATAAAACCATCGTAATTCCCGGCCAGCAGGGAATTGATCGTCGATGCCTGGAAGAGGGTCTCCTCTTTAGCTGCGGCAGCCTCGCTGCTGGTGTTAGTGGTTGCGGCGGCACAACCGGCCAGCGTCACTATCCCCAAAACCGATAAAACAATTGCGGTAATTTTTATTTTCATAACACGCTCCTCATTTTTCAATCTAAGTCCGATTTTACACCCCCATCACCTCGGATGCAATGGAAACTTTTGGGGATTTTAACTTACGCCGCCTTCACCTGAACCAACCTATCCGTACATAGGGCAGTATTCCGGATTGACGGCGATTTAACGCAATGTTAAAATGAAACCGTGGTTGAGCTTAGGGCTTTTTTTCTACGACAAAAGCCTGACAACTGCAGAGGAGGCATCATGATTACCTTTATTATCGGACTATTAATTTTAATTCTAGGCGGGTTTTTCTATGGCAAACTGGTCGAAAAGGTGTTTGCCCCGGATACGCGCCAGACGCCGGCGATCAGCCAGGCCGATGGGGTCGATTTTGTGGCCATGCCCAAATGGAAAAACCAGTTAATCGAATTGCTCAACATTGCCGGGACCGGCCCGGTGCTGGGACCGATCCAGGGGATTCTGTTCGGCCCGCTGGCCTTTATTACGATTCCCATCGGCTGCGTTCTGGCTGGCTCGGTTCATGATTACTTCAACGGGATGATCTCGATCCGCAACGGCGGCGCCCAGATGCCCCGGCTGGTGGGCAAGTATCTGGGCCCGCAGATCAAGCGTTTTTATACCCTGGTGTTGTGGTTGCTGCTTTTTCTGGTGGGGGTGGTGTTTATTTACACCCCCGGCGATCTGATTGCCAGGGATATTCTGAATAAGGATGCCGGTGCCCAGAACACCACCATCTGGATCGTTTATGCGGTCATTTTTGGTTATTATTTAATCGCCACCTTCTTCCCCATCGATAAAATAATTGGCCGGGTCTATCCAATTTTTGGGGCTATTCTGATCATTTCAGCGCTGGGGGTTTTTACCGGCATCATGATGGATGGTGGTGTCAATCTCCTGAACCTGTCCTGGTCGACCCTGCCCCAACATCCCCTGGGTCAGCAATTTATTCCGGTCTTCTTTATTACCGTCGCCTGCGGCATCCTCTCGGGCTTTCACGGCAGTCAGTCGACGCTGATTTCGCGGACTGTTACTGCCGAAAAAGAAGGACGCGGGACCTTTTACAACATGATGATCCTGGAAGGCTTTATCGCCATGTGCTGGGCGGCCGGGGCGATGGTGCTGTTTAGTCGCGGTGTCGATTTCAGTACCGGCGCCACCGCCATGGTGGGCCTGATCTCCCAGGAATTTTTGGGCCCGATTGGGGCGTTTTTCGCCATTCTCGGGGTTATCGTACTACCGATTACTTCCGGCGATACCGCCTTTCGGTCGCTGCGACTGATGGTCGGAGAAGCCTTTAACATTGATCAGACCGTCATCAAAAATCGACTGCTGACAACTCTGGGAATTTTTGTCCCAGCGGTTGTGATTCTGGTTTTTGCCAAGACCGCCCCCAATGGGTTTAATCTATTATGGCAGTATTTTGGTTTTACCAACCAGTTTGTGGCGATCTTCGCCCTGGCGATGGCGGCGGTTTATTTAATGACTGAACACAAGATTTTCTGGATTACCCTGCTCCCGGGGATGTTTTACACCTTTATCGTGATCTCTTATATCTGCCATGCCCCGATTGGTCTGGGTCTCGAACCCCGACTGGGCCCGACGATAGGCATCAACCCCAACAGTTATATCCTCTCTTATCTGATTGGCGCCGCGGCAGCCATTCTCTACATGGTGCTGGTTTTAAAACAGGGCCGAAAAGGTCTGGATCAGCTGCCCCAATAGAAAATATAAACCAGTACCGACAAAATCCCCGTCGCATCTCAAGTGATGCTGCGGGGATTTTTATTGTAGCGGCTTGGTGAGTAGATTGTGGTTGTAAATCACGGCGATTTCGGCCGGTTCCAGCGGTTTACTGAAAACATAGCCCTGAATTCCATCACAGTCACTGTTTTTGAGAACGGCAACTTTGTCCCACTCTTCAATACCCTCCGCCATGATTTTTAAATTGAGACTGTGAGCCAGCAGGATCAGGCTTTCTATCACCTTGATCCGGTTGCCCTGTAAAAACTGATCACTGATTGATTTATCCAGTTTTATTTTGTTGACCGGCAGATATGTCAGACAATTCAGCGATGAATAACCGGTGCCAAAATCATCCAGGGCCACTGCCAGCCCGGCATCTTTAAGCCCTTTTAGAAACTCCTTCGTCTGGCCATCGTTTTCCATCAAGATGCTTTCGGTAATCTCAATCTCAATAAACCAGGGCTCGACATGATGCTGATGCAGCAGTGTGATGATATAGCCAACATACTCTTTGTCCTGCAACTGACGATTGGAAAAATTGATGGCTACCGGTTTTTCCGCCAGTCCCTGATTGCGCCAGCGGGCAATCTGGGCCACCGCTTCCCGGATCACCCAGCGGCCGATCTCACTGATCAGGCCGGTTTCTTCGGCTACCGGAATAAACTGGTCCGGACCGAGGCGGCTTTCTTTGATTCGGAGCAGGGCTTCAAAGCCGCTGATCTGACCACTGTCCAAATCCACCTGGGGCTGATAGACCAGTTTAAAACCGTCGCTCTTTAATGCCGCTCTGAGCATCGCTTCAATTTCGATTTTACGGCTCATGGCCTTTTTCAATTCCTGATGATAATACATATAGTGATTTTTGCCCCGGTTCTTAACCTCGTACATGGCTGTATCGGCATTCATAATCAGCTGATCCATCGCACTGCTATCATAGGGATAGCAGGAAATACCCATGCTGATACTGACAAAAACTTCCCGGCTGTCGAGCCGGAAGGCTTCATCGAAAGCGCTCAAAATCTTATTGGCATAGGCTTCAATATCGGCCTGATGGCATTTATTGGTGATCAGGATCAGAAATTCATCACCGCCGAGCCGACCCACCATCATGTTCTCGTCAGCGATTGACTGCAACCGGCAGGCAATCAGCTTGAGCAATTGATCCCCAAAGAGATGGCCCAGGGTGTCATTGATACTTTTAAAATTATCAATATCCAGGAGCAGCACCGCCCCGGTATGGCCAGCCGCCAGTTCTTTTTCCAGTTGCACCAGAAAGCTCATCCGGTTGGGCAGCTGGGTTAAAAAATCATGTCGGGCCAGATGCCTTATCTGTTCTTCCTGAAGTTTGAATTTAGTATTGTCCAGCAAGATCCCGTGCAGCTTGCAGAAATTGCCGTCTGCCGATTTGATCCCTTTGCCACGGATCAGCAACCATTTTTGCTGTGTGTCGTCGCCCGCCGTCAGTACCTGAATATTGATCTGGGCTGATTTACCCAGAAGGTAATTGCTGACCTCTGTAATCAAACGCTCACGATGACTGGCCTCCAGAACGACATCCATCCAATAGTGGACATGACAATGGTTACTGAGGATTCGATTGATAATCCGGGAGCAGTCCCCAGCAAAAGAAACCGTTTTGGACGTGAGATCTACCTCCCAGACCGCACTGTTGGTGCCCTCAATGGCCAGCTCAAACTTCTGATTCAGTTCGCCGACTTCCCGGTCATGCTCGGCCATCACTTCATATTGCCGCCGCAGGGTTCCTTCCATCGTTTCCAGTTCTTTGTACGTCGCTGTAAGCTTAGCATTGCTGGCCACCAGGGCTTTTTGGATGCTTCGGCGCTTCAGATTATCATAAATTAATAAAAGCGTTACCAAGGTCAGAAAGCTGACAATAATGGCAGTGGCCCAAATCAGGTTGCGATATTTATCCAGTGGATGTTCGGTTTTATTAATCAGCACCGCATCAGTCGGAATCAGGTGATCCGGAATCTGATAGTGCTTGATCAATTCATAATCGAAGATGTAAAAATAGGGGGTCTCTTCAACCATTGGGATGGATGCGACCGGGGTTCCTGCCAAAATGTCGCTGACCAATTCGGCCGCTGTTTTGCCCAGGGCCTGATAATCCACCATTTTTCCGCCGATCAGTCCATAACCGACGCCTCCCACCGAAGCCCGATAAACGGGGATCTGGGTATGCTGGTTCAGAAAAGCTGCCGCTTTTTCAAACTCCATGTAAGCCCCGGTCTTGTCCGGGTTCATATCCAAAAATAGTAAAATGGTGTCATCCCCCAATTTCTCCAGTTCTGTCCCCAGCTCATCAAAGCTGTAGTTGGGCGTATTGAGGGTGGAAAAGGTCAGTTCCGGAAAGCTCTGGCGTAAGGATTTAAACTGCTGACGGTTGCCCTGACCAGTCAGAGTTTCATCGGCAATCCCTACTACCTTGGTAGCCCGGGGGTTAAAGACCCGGGCGATCTCCAGCGTTTCTTTTATCGAGATCCGCTCAATAATACCGGTGATGTAAGGATCGGCCGCAGCTTGTCGGGCCCGGGTTTCATCGTTTACACCAAGAAAAACAATCGGGATCTGAGAAAACAATTCGGCCTGATGGTCGAGGGCAAACTGAAGGGCATTGTCATCTCCTACAATCACCGCATCATAGGGTGGCAGCTGGGCCAATTTGAATTTCAGACTCTGATAAAAAACCTCTTTGTTCTCCGGAGTATCGAGGCGTTTGGTATCCATATATTCAATTTCCAGTTTGATCTTTTGTTCGTCAAATACCGATCGGATGCCCGTTATCTGGTCAGGAACCGAGACAAAGCTTTCACTGTAGGAGCTGATAAAAAGCACCGACTTTTCGTCCTCGGCGCAGACAAAAAAAGTTGGCCCAAACAGTATCCCGGTTGCAAACATCCAAATCAGGAGCACGCTTACATGGATGACAGCTTTAGCTGATTTTAATAAGTTGCTGCGATAACTGAGTTCATGGTTTGGCATTGACCCCTCCGAAAAAACTAGCATACTTCAACACGATTGCGGCCCTTTTCCTTGGCCAGATAGAGGGCCCTATCGGCCCGGGAAACGATGGACTCCGGAGCGGTATCATTTTTGTAAGCTGATACCCCAAGACTGATTGTCACCGCTCCCGCAGTTGCAAAAGAATGGTTAGCAACTGCCTGGCGCAGCCGTTCGGCCAACCTGGCGGCGTCCATCAGGCTAGTATCCGGCAGAATAATCAAAAACTCTTCGCCGCCCCAGCGCCCCACCACATCGCCATGCCGGACCGTTTCGTTGAGGAGTCCAACCAGCTCGATTAAAACCCGATCCCCGACCTGATGGCCATAGGTATCGTTGACAAGTTTGAAGTGGTCAATATCCAGAATGATAATCGCAAAAGGAGCTGAGCCGTTTTGGGCCCATTTGTTGTGATGTTCCAGGGTCTCATCCAGCTTTAAACGGTTGAAGCTCTGGGTCAGCTTATCGGTAATTGACAGCCGTCTTATTTCTTCCTCCATTAGTTTTCGTTCGCTGATATCCCGGGTAACCCCCAACATCCCGACAAAGCGTCCATCTTCGCTGTATATTCCGGAAACAGTCGCTTCAGTCCAAACCGTGGTTCCATCTTTGCAGGGTTGTTCCAATTCCCCGCGATAGACTTGAAAAGGCAGACCATTCTGAACCGAATTAATGGCCCGAGCCAACCCCTCATGCATCTGAACCAGTGATCCTGGACATAAGACTTCTTCCTGGGACTGAGCCATGACTTCTTCAACCGTATAGCCCCGGAGTTTTTCCACCGAAGGGCTAATGTAGGTGAAACGCCCGGTCAGATCCATGGTCCAGATGACATCTGCTGCATTGTCTGCCAGCAACCGGTGGCGCTCTTCACTCTGCTGCAGTTTCGCTTCAATGGCCTTGAGTTGAGTGATATCCCGGATTACGCTGAGAGCGTGGGGCATCCCGTCAATGCTGATTTTTTTCGATGACACCAGACCAGTATGTTGTTCATTGTTCTTGCCATAAAAACAGACCTCCAGATTCTCAACAAAGCCATTGGCTTCAAGGGTTTTAATGAAGCTTTCCCGTTGGCTGGCATCAATACAGAGATCGCTGATATTAAATAAACCGACGGTCAAATCCGCATCGGTAAATTTTGTGGCTTCCATAAAAGCCCGGTTATAGGCAATCAGGGTCCCATCGGCGACTTTGGTAATCACGGTGGCATCGGGAATAGTCTGAAACACCATTTCGAAATGAGAACGGGCTTCTTCCAGTTCATGAATGGACGACTCCAGTTTTTCGGTCATGCTGTTAAAGGCCTCGGAAAAATCGCCAAGAAAATGAACCCGCTGAGAAAAGTCGCCTGACGCAATGGTTTTGGTGATCCAGGTCAAATTCCTAAGCGAAGCCTGAAGGTTTTTTAAAGACCCCAGCACGTAACCCCGGCCGTTGATATCCTCAGACAGATTTCCGTTGCCAAGAGCTGTTGCCGAATTCCTGATGGTTTTGATGGTTTGATCAATTTCTAAAAAAGAGTCATCGTTGCTGATGTTTTCAGGGGGAATTACGCTGACTCGAAGGTCATTTAACAGGGCTTTAAAATATTCTAAAATGGATCGTGCGTCTTTACTGATCATTGCTGTTTTGTCAGCTCCCTTCATGCTATAGCTGGCTAATTATGTCTTATTGCTCGATTGCTTTGGCATGGAAACGACAAGTGCGATCCCCAGTGCACCAGCAGTCGATCTCTTTAACAACAAAAGGTTTACCAGAAAAATTTTCCAGCAGGGCCGAGATAAACCCTTCATCATAGGTACAGATCTCGTAACTATCCTCCGGCAAGCCGGAGCAATCGAGATCTTCGGAAACCGTCAAAATCAGTTCACCTTTTTCCATATCCGCTTCTTCCACCCGCAAAATACCCATACCCAGGTCTTTCAGCACCGTTTTAAGCTGACTAACAAAATGATTGAGATCATCGGTTTTCGTAATCATATGCTGATAGAAGGCATTACCAGCCAATTGTCCAGCCTCATAAAAAATTTGATCGGTTTCCTCAACCCCAACATGTTTTTCGATGATGTCTCTGAAGGTAAATTGCATCAGTCGATACACCTCAACCCGGGTGGTATTCCCCAAATTTGGACGTCCTACACCAATATCTCCCAGTAACTCCCAGGAAAATTCATATTTTCCAGCCAATTATGATGCCCTCCACTTCACGCTTCTCAATTACTAACCCACCTGTTTTGCGGCAATCGTAAATTGATTTAATTTCCTTATTTTACCACGTTAACCCGGGATCTTGTCAAGGTGCTTTAATTGGCAGCAGATCTATTTTATCGATATCGATTCTTAATTTTAAACATCTGCTATTTTGTGCAAACGATTCGTTAAAATGTTGACTTGACAATTAAAATTTCTTCCGATAAAATAGATAGCATGCTAAGTAATGGAGACGTGATGAAAACAGATCAATTTAATTTTGGTGGCTTTGTTAAACAATTGAATAACATTATGGAAATGCGCTTCAATCATTCGTTAAAACAATGGGATCTGACCTCGTCCCAATTTTCGGTGATTATGTTTCTGCTACACCATCAGGGTCAGGCAATCAACCAGAAGATGATTGAAGAAGCTTTTCGCCTCAAAGGTCCCACCGTTACCGGGATCGTCAAGCGGCTGGTGGAAAAAGATTTTATCCAGCGCCGACCCGATCCTTTGGATCGCCGGATTAATTATCTGGAGCTGACAAAAAAGGGTCTGGAACTGGAGTCGCTGGTTTGTACCGAGATCACCCGTCTGGAAACTGAGACCCTCCGGGGCATCTCACCTGAACATCTCGACCTGCTGGAGTCGCTCCTGCATCAAATTTTAGAAAACATTACCAACCAATGATTCACAGAAAGGAATTATTTTTATGAAAAACGATTTATTTGAAAAGTACCCCATCCCCAAGGCGGTGATGACCCTGGCCATTCCCACCATGCTAAGTATGCTGGTGACGATTGTCTACAACATGGCCGATACCTATTTTGTCGGTCAAACCGGTGATGCCAACCAGGTGGCCGCCGTTACCCTGACCATGCCGATCTTTTTTCTGCTGATGGCCTTTGGTAATATTTTTGGCATCGGCGGCGGCTCCTATATTTCCCGGCTCTTGGGGGAGCACCGGATTGCGGATATCAAGCATACCTCCTCCTTTGCCTTTTATGGCTCGATCGCCCTGGGCCTGATCGGAATGGTGGTGTTTCTGGTCTTTATGGATCCAATTCTGACCATTGCCGGTGCCAGCCCCAACACCATCGGTTTTGCCCGGGACTATCTGACCATTGTCGCTTATGGCGCCATCGCCATCAGTCTGCAGAATTCACTGGCCCAGATTGTCCGCTCCGTTGGCGCAGCCAAAGAATCGATGATCGGGATGATGATCGGAACCATCGTTAACATCATTCTTGATCCGATTATGATTCTCTCCATGGGCATGGGCGTGGCCGGAGCAGCCTGGGCCACCGTGATTGGAAATGCCTGCGCTGTATTATACTTTATCTACTATATTTTTAAACACAGTGATGTGCTCTCCATCGCCCCCCAGGATTTCCGGATGGAAGGCGCCATCGCCAAAAATACCTTTGCGATTGGGATTCCGGCCTCTGTCAATAACATTCTGATGAGTTTTTCAATGATCATGTTAAACAGCTATGCCTCCGCATATGGCGATACCGTCATTGCTGCCCTGGGTGTCTCTGGCCGGGTCTTCTCCATTGTGGTCATGCTGGCACTGGGTCTGGCAATGGGTATTCAGCCCTTTATCGGCTACAATTATGCCCAGCAGAACTATAAACGGATGAATGATGCCATTAAATTCACCGGGGTTGTCGGAATGATCATGGGCACTGTGGTCATGATCGTCGCAATCCTTTTTGCCGCCCCGATTGTTACCTTCTTCATCAATGATCCGGAGGTCATCACCATTGGTGCCACCATGCTGATTATTCAAATGCTGGTCAGTCCCTTTCTGGGCCTCCAGTTTATCGTCACCACCGTCTATCAGTCGCTGGGCAAAGCCATCCCTTCGCTGATTCTGACTATTTGCCGACAGGGTCTAGCCTTTGTCCCGATTCTGATTCTAGGTTCCACGCTGTTTGGTCTGCAGGGGATCATCTGGGCCCAACCGCTGGCCGATGTTGTCTCAATTATCCTGGCCATTTCAATGTATACCGTCACCTACCGTAAACTTCGGGCCAGCAAAACCGAACCGATTTCCATGGCAATGGAAGACGGACTGGCCTAAGCCATCAAAAAAGCGCCCCTAAATCGGGCGCTTTTTTAGTTCGCTGGCACGGAGCCGGTGTTCCGTGTGAATCATTCCGATATTGGTTGTCATGACGTTGCCGGTGGTGGCCGGATAGTCCAGAAAGATGGCGATGGTTACGGCCAGTGCCAGCCCTTCCAAAGGAATCCCCAGAAGGTTGAAAACGATGGTGAAAAGAAAAGCCCCCATCCCCGGCGAAGGTGGCACCGCCACCGAAAGAATCATACACAGAATCACGACCGGAATCGTATCCGGCAATGAAAAGCCGATTCCATAAATATTACCAATAAACAAGGATGTCAATAACAGCATCGGAATGGCGTCCTGCTTGTTAAACAAAACCCCTACCGGAATCGAAAAATTGACGACGTAGTCCCGGATTTTCTGCTTGCCAATTGCCGTTGCGGTATGACTGACAAAGGTGGCGCTGGAACTGGCGGTTGAGAAGGCAATCAGCAGAAATGGTGCTGCTGTTTTTAAATACGACACAGGGCTTATTTTTTCATAAACGGCTACACTCAATAGCATGAACACATTAATTATCAGAAAAGCAATCAGCAACAATACAATCAGCCAAACGGCTCCCAGTAGCGCCGCCCCTTCCCCGGAAATCATCATATTCAAAATACTGATAAAAACCACCACCGGCATCAGGGCACAGACGGCGTCCAGGATGGTTGAAAAAATCAGATTGGCTTCGGTAATAATCCGGGTAATTTGCGGAAAGCGGCCCTTTAAGGTCAACATCACAATGCCACCAATAATGGCCAGAAACATGATTTGCAGGGTATTGCCATCGATAAATGGCTGAATAATATTGGCTGGAATAATCCCGAAGACCATCTCCCCAATCTGGTTCCACAGATCCCCCTGACCAGCCTGACTGGCTGACCCGGTGTTGCCCAGCAGAAAAATCTGAGCCATTCCCAAAGAAACCGCTGAAGCCAGAAGAATTACTGCCATTGACCAGGTCAGCAGCAGGCGGAAAATCCGTTTCATTTGGGCCAGGTTATCCATATTGACAATACTGCCGATGGCGGAAAAAAACAGCACCGGTATTACAATGGCGTTGAGAAAACCAAAAAATGTACTGCTAATCGGAGAAAGAATCCCGGTACCCACTTGCTTGCCCAGCTCAGGTGCCATCATCTGGATGAAAAATCCGGTCAGAATCGCACCAAGCAGGGCGATGGCTGTTGTCAATGCCGGGTTTAATGGTTTTTGTTTTAGCGTATAAGAAACGTTATTACAGCCCTTTTCGTAAGAATAGGTTACGGATGACAGTCCAATTAAGATATTCTGTCCGATCCGATTGTAGTCAACTGCTTCTCCCTCCGGTGTTTCCGGCAGGGTCAGCGGATTTTCCGGATTACCCCAGTAATTCAGCGTTAGGCTAATGGTTTTAAAGCGCTTCTGAATCGACAACTCAAAATGCGCCTGATCGCTTGCCCGCTCACTCCAGTAAACAATGGCTTCTTCCACAAAAAGCTGCGCTTTCATGTTATCGGTTTTGGGGCACTTGTATTTTTGCAAGAGCTCCGAAACAAAGACGTTGGCTTCATCGAGACTGGCCAGACTCAGTGGTAATATCTTTTTTACTTCCATGGTTCCCCCTTATGCATCGATCTTCTGACTGCGTTTGTGTAAACCATGCCACTGATATACTCTCGGGTTAGGCTGGTGTCAAACCTGAAATTATCTGGCGCTGGCATAAAGAACACACGGTATTACTTATACCGTGTGCCTTTCACCATGATAAAAAATTGTCATGCTCATCAAATGGTGAAATAATAGTCTAAGATTACCACCATTATACCACTTGACGCATTCTGCCGTCATCATAATTTAACTGCCAATTTACCCCAAATTTATCGACCAGCGAACCATAAACCTTACTCCAGAAGGTTTCCTGCAGTTCGGTTTCGACGGTTCCACCATCTTTTAATTTATAATAAAGGCCTTTGATCTCATCCAGGTCGTCACTGAAAATGACCAGGGTCATCTTTTCTTTTTGATTGTCAGGTGATTTTGAGGGTATATCCGAGAGCGACACCCGTAGTTCATCGGTCTCAAGATCCGCACGAATAGTCACTTTTTCTGCCGGATCAGGATTGCCCGGTTCGGGCAGGGTTTCATCAAATAATATAATTTCAGCCTGATCAGTGCCAAAAACGTCGGCATAGAATTCCACAGCTTCCTGACAATTTCCATTAAAACTAATATAGGGTTGTACCTGCATTTCTACACTCCTTTTTCGTTTAGGTGCACCCTTTGCTAAAGAATACTTGGGATTACACCGGGATCTCCGTTTTAATCAATTTTACAGCATCATGACACTCTGTTACATTGTATAGCCTTATTTTTACGATTTAAACGGTTTCGGGTAAATTTTTTACAAATTTCTGTAAAATAAAATTGACCTGATGCAAATCTGCTGTTATTGTTATAAGGGTCATAAATGGAGCTTTATTTTCGTTCATTTCTGCCTTGTTGCAGACAACTTGATAGTCAGTTCTGCAATCTGTAATTTTTAGAGGGAGGATTTCTTGTGAGTATTATTTTTTTAATCATCGGCCTCGTATTATTAGTTAAGGGTGCCGATTTTTTTGTGGAGGGTTCGTCTTCCATTGCCAAGCGCTTTAACATCCCCAGTATGGTCATCGGTTTGACCCTGGTGGCTTTTGGCACCAGCGCCCCGGAACTGGCAGTCAGTGTGTCCGGATCCCTGAATCAGGCCAATGGGATTGTTTTTGGGAATGTGGTGGGTTCCAATATTGTCAACATCCTCTTTATTCTGGGTATCTCAGCCTTTATTTCCCCCATCAGCATCAAATCAAAAACGATTTTTAAAGAGATGCCTTTTGCCATCCTGACCACCGTTGCCTTAATGCTGATGGTGATGGACGGGCTGATCAACGGTGACCCGATCAGCGTGGTTTCCCGTTCGGAGGGCTGGATTCTACTGCTCTTTTTTGCCATCTATCTGTATTCGATGGTGGAAATTGCCATCCTGGGCAAAGAAGAATCTGAGGGCGAAATACTTGTGCTGCCAGTTCCCAAGAGTATTCTCTTTACCATCGGCGGTCTGGTCGCCGTGGTTTTTGGCGCCGATCTGGTGGTTAATGCGGCCATCGAAATTGCCACCATCCTGGGCATGTCTGAAACCGTGATTGGTTTAACCATCGTTGCCATCGGCACCTCCCTGCCGGAGCTGATCACCTCAGTAGTAGCAGCTAAGAAGGGCGAAAACGATATTGCTGTTGGTAATATTGTCGGTTCTAATATCTTTAATGTCCTCTTTGTTATGGGGGTTTCCGGGGTTATCTTCCCAATTGAAATCGCCACCGAAAACTATGCCGATCTGTGGATTTTGCTGGCGGCCATGATTATCGTCGTTCCGATGATGTACACCTCCAAGAAAATCAGCCGCTGGGAAGGGGCCGTCATGATGCTGGGCTATGTCGGTTATTCGGCCTTTATCATCATGCGGGCGATTTCCTAGATCTTTATTGCTTACTGGCACTTAAAAAAGCACTCGCAATTTTGCGGGCGCTTTTTATAACACTATGCCTGGGCTTCATAGCGCAAGATCAGCTGATCCATGGCAGCCAGGGTGTCTTCTTTGGGTAACACATAGGGACTGCCCGGCAGACTTGAGAAAAAATCGTCAAAGGCGGCCACAATTTTTGCTTCTTTTAATTTAATCGTCTTAAAAATCTGCTGATCGGCTTTTTGATAATGCAGGATCAGATGCACCAGAGTTGCTTCATTTACAAATTCAACTGCTGAATTAAGGACAATCTTTTTTTCATCGAAGGCGTAGGTTTTGCGGGCATCAGCGGCAATATCCTGGCGCACCTGTTTGGTCAGCATCAGGCGTTCGGCTGGCGTAAAGGGATGACACACTTCCTCCGGAAAATACATATTGCCCGTATCCATAAAGGTTTCCAGATTGTTTAATGAAAAGACATTGATCATGGCACGGTTTTCCGCTTTAAAATAATCGTAAAAGCGATTGGTGGCCGATACCAGATCATCATAGAAGGGCAATTCCCGGCGAACCTTGTCGGCTACCATCTCGTGAGTGGCGTAGTAGGCAAAGCAGGGCAGCGGTTCAATAACCTGACGGATCCGATAGGTCGTATCCAAGGAGTAGATGGCAAAAAGATCCCGACTTTCTTCAATAAAGGGCTCGGACTGCAAAAGGATGGTAACAAAACCCTTCTGGTAGAGATCATAAAGCTCTGAATCGCGATAGCGGATGGCCCGACAAAAATCCCGGGAAATCACAATGACTTCCTCCGATGTGAGCATAAAATAGGGAAACAGCACATTGATTTCCTGACTCTTCCCAACTGCCTGATAATAATAGTGGGAGTGATAAGTAATATTATCAAGCAACGACAGACCTATCAGAGTTTTAAGGGTACCAAGGCCCGGATCAGCAAGGCTTTCGTCACTGACTTCCGGAAAACACTGAACATCCTGCAAAACCAGGTATTTTGCATTTCCCAGCATTTGCTGAAATATATGCGCATAAACCCGTTCAAAATGACTGGGAATCGAAAGTTTCAGATGCGGCTCCTCCTGGCAGAAAAGCTCCCGATCGATGCTGTTTTCGATAACGCTCTGGACGGCTTCTAATCCAGTCACAATCTGAATTTTTGCTTGTTCCCCGGAGCCGACTAATGCGCAATCCGGAGCTTTTAATTCTTTTGAAAAAGGAATGTGATAGCTGGTGAGTTCAAAGATGACGGCCATCAGCTCCACAATTTTTTGACGATTATAGTAACACCGTTCGCCGACCTGGGTAATTTCTTGCAAGGCCTGCAATTCTTCGATTTCAGTCGTTGACAGACGCAACGCTTTACATAAGCATTCAAAAACTTTAGGAGTAGGCAGCCGCTCACCAGATTTTATCCGCTGCAACGTGGTGCGATTGATTTTCCCCATCTCCGCCAGGGATTGTACGGTTTCGCCACTTTCGTCAATTAATTCTTCGATTTTTTTACTAAAACGTGTCATCGGCTACTCCAGTTTCTGTATTTTTTGTCTCTCTCACTCTTATTATAGCCGTGTTGGAGCCAATTGCAAGATGTGGCATTTTGTGTGCCAGAATATTTTGCCCTTTTATAAATCTTGTCGGATCCAAAATGGTTAAGCGATCGGGTTGCGACCGATCATAAAAAAAGAGTACTCACACCACATATCGGGTGAGTACTCTTTTTTATTTATTTTTATGTAATTCACTTATCTAGGCAATATTGCAAACAATGCGACTCGCCCAGGCAATCGCTTCCCGGTAGTCGTGATAAATGTGGTAATCCTCTATTTTTAAGAATTGAGCCAATTCTTCGACCAGACACCATTCGCCCTTTTCATAGGCCACCATCAAGGCCTGAATCGGAAAAAGAACGCCCTGCTGGTTGATCAGGGCCTCTAAAATCGCTTGCGGCAAGGCGATCCCCGCCAAGACCACATCCATTGGTTGATCAAGAATCGCATCCAAAACGCTAAACAGTCCCATCAGAGCGGCATCATGTTCCCATTCATGCATTCCCGAGCGTTTCGCCAGTGACTCGGCAAAGCGGGTACGAATCAGCGATAGTTTGATCAGTTCGGTGGGTTTGTCTTTGCTGACTTCATGAATCATTAAAATACTGATCCAGCGTTCAAATTCACGCAGGCCAATATAGCTTAGGGCAAACTTGATGGAGCAAATCGATTCACTGCCAGCCCGAAAACTGGCCAGTCGGAGCAACCGATAGGTCAGGGTCACATCCTGTTCGATCAACTGGGCCAACCGATCAAAGGAGGGTTCATCCGCATTTATTTCAGTCATCAGCTGCAGATACTGCAGTTGCGAGGGGGTGGCCCGGAAGGTACGTCCAGCAATGTGCGGTTTGCTGAAAAAAAAGCCCTGAAAGAGGGTAAACCCCAATTCCTTTGCTTTTAGAAATTCATCCCGGGTTTCCACCTTTTCAGCCAACAGTGTTTTCCCCTGAGCCAGACCCGCCAGAATATCATCGGTAATGGTATCAAGCGGCGTGACCATCAGGTCATACTTGATAATATCCGCCAATGGCGTCAGGGGGTAGGTCTGATAGGTCTGGGCAAAATCATCCAGAGCGATGCTGTAGCCCTTGTCTTTGATAGCCGTAAGCCGCTCAACCAGATTGCGGCTGACTTCAATGTTTTCCAGCATTTCCACGATCATCCGCTCGGGGTCAATCAGTTCCACGGCTTCGGAATGAATAAATATTTCATCAAAGTTAATAAAGGCAAACTTATCTTCAACGAGGTTTTCCAGTCCCGATTCAAACAGACCGGTGATGACCATGGCTGTTGCCCCCTGAGACGACATGCCGCCAAAATGGGTCGAGTGGTTGTGAAGCCGAAATAAAAGCTCATACCCGTACACGTCCAGCTGAGCGTTGAAAATCGGTTGTCTGGCAATAAACATAAGGCCTCCTGGGTCTCTTTATACTGGTGTAAAATTATAAATGTCCGTTCCTGTTCAATATGTTTATTGTAACACTATGTTTCATCAAAAACAAGAATTTTCACACCCCCAGGCTGTTATTTTTTTGCACATGTTTTCTTTCTGCTGCCAATTATTGCAACAAAAAAATGGCGCAACTGCAGCTGGCCATGTTTTATTGAATCGGTTATCTACTTAAAATTTTTCAGGCGATGTTTAAAATGATTTCATTGGCCCAGGCAATCGCTTCCCGGTAATCGTGATACAAAATGTACTCCTCGATTTTTAGCTCCTGCGATCGTTTCAGGGTGGTTGCCCAGTCACCTTTTTCATAGGCCAGCATCAGTTGGTAAATCGGGTACAGCACCCCCTCACCCTTTATCAGTGCGTCGAGAATGGCCGGTGGCAAGGCAATGCCCGCCAGTGCTTCATCCATGGTCTGGTCGAGAATCCCGTCGAGAACGCTAAACAACCCCATCATTGCCGCCCCATGCTGGGCGTTGTAGGTCATCAGCGCCCGTTTGGCCAGGGTTTGGGCAAAACGGCTCCGAATCAGAGCGATTTTCATCAACTCTGCGGGTTTTTCCTGGCCCAGATCCTGAAGCATCAGAATATTGAACCAGCGCTCAATTTCGTTAAGGCCCATATAGGTCAGCGCATTGCGGATCGAACTGACCAGATCGTGATTGGATCGGATACTGGCCATCCGCATGACTCGATAGGCCAGGGTGACATCCTGTTGAATCAGCTCAGCCAGGGCATCATAGGAAGGGTCTTCTTTTTTAAGCTCCTCAATCAATCTGAAATACTGAAACTTGGTCGGCGATTTATTAACCGACTGACCAGCAATCACTGGTTTGCTGAAAAAATAACCCTGAAACAGGGTAAAGCCCATATCACGGGCCTGCAAAAATTCATCCCGGGTTTCGACCTTTTCGGCCAGTAACACCTTGCCCTGAGCCAGCGCATCGGCGGCATCGCTGGCAACGCTTGCCAACGGGGTGGCGATCAGATCGTACTTGATAATGTCGGCCAGCGGACTCAGCGGATAATTTTGGAAGGTTTCTTCAAAATCATCCAGCGCAATCTGGTAGCCCTTCTCCCGGATTGATTGAATCCGGGCAATCAGGCTGTCATCAATTTTTACTTTCTCCAGCATTTCCACCACCATCTGATCCGGTTTGATTAATTCCAGAGCATCGGAATAGATAAAAATCTCGTCAAAATTAATAAAGGCCCGCTTATCCTCAATGATGTTTTCAATTCCCGCTTCATAGAGTCCGGTGAGCACCGCTGCGGTGGCTCCCTGAGAGGAAATTCCACCAAACTGACTGGACTGGCTGTTGAGCCGAAACAGCAGTTCATATCCATAAACGTCCAGATCCACGTTAAAAATCGGTTGTCTGGCAATAAACATCTGCGCTCCCCCTTAAACGGTGTCAGGTCGGTCATCTGATACCCGAATTTTTAAAACCTCTTGTCTCAATGATAGCATCATCCCGACCAATTAACAAGTGAAAACGATTGACATCAACTAAATAAACCGATACCTGTCCGATACCTGTCGATCAATTGTCAGCCAACTGCTTTACCGTTGCGAAATTTACCTTTATGCACCAGTCGGCCGCTGCGATCATAGGAACGCCCTTCCCCATGCCAGACGCCATTGACAAATTCGCCCTCATACTTTAGCTGGCCATTATCGTAATATTCTTTACAATGGCCGGTAGGCACCGACGGATCCTTGATATTTTCCTGATTCGTGGACAGCCGGGCAAAATTGCCCTCGCATTTTAGTTTGCCATTGGCGTCAAAGATGCGTCCCTGACCGGAGGCGTAGCCATTGGCAAAGCTCCCGATGTATTTAAGCTTGCCATTTTCTTCGTAGAGTTTCCCCTGACCGGAGGCCAGACCATTGACAAAGTTGCCTTCGTATTTAAGGAGGCCATTGGGATAATATTCTTTGCCGGGGCCTACCTGGATGGTGTTGACAAAAACCCCAGTTGAGGCTAGCTGGTTGTTTACATAACGCTGGCCGATTAGGCGGTTGCCCTGATAATAACCGATGATATAGCCGTCCCGGCAGGGAACTTTGACCTGTGGCTTTTGGTCCTGACGCTCTTTTTTTTGCCGGGATGACAGATAAAGCCAGAGGATAAGGCCAGCAATGCCTACGAGAAAGAGAAAGAGGATGCCGCCCATATGCTTACCTCCTTGTTTGGATTTATAAATAGGTCATTACAAAACTGCCGTGAGCTTTGCGCCCCGTTTGTCTTTATTATACCCCGGTTTGCGCCACTATCACAAGCGGCTTTGTCAAATTGGGATCGGCCGCCGGGGCATATTCGGCCAGTAGGGCATCCAGTTGTGCCAGGGTCGTCTCAGTGGGCAGTACATAATCGCTGTCTGGCAGACTGAGAAAAAACTCTTTAAATGCGGCAATAACCAAAGCTTCCCGGAGTTCGATGGTTTTATAAACGATCCGGCCAGAAATACGATAGTGCAGCACCAGTCGCAGACAATCGCAGCTCTCATAGATAAACTCCACCGCCTGGTTTAAAAAGAGTTTTTGATCATCGACAGCAAAGAGCCGCCGACGCTCAAAAAAAAGATCATCCCGAACCTGCTGTAGAATCATCAGGCGTTCTGATGGGGTTAGCCGATGATAAATTTCTTCCGGGAAAACCAGATTGCCATCATCCATAAACTGCCTTAAGTTTTTTAATGAAAAAACATTCAGCATCCCCGTGCTGACCTGCCGGAAGTAATTAAAATAGCGGTCAACTGCCTCCAGCAAGGGTTCATAATAAGGAAAGTCTTTATTCAGCTTGGCTTCGAGCAGATCTCGATCGGTGTAATAGGCAATACATGGCAAGGGTTCAACTACCATTTCTACCTTAAATTTTCGATCCAGGTCAAAAACCGCAAAGAGATTATTGCTTTCCAGAATGAAGGGCCGGGTCGAAGCCAAAATTTCTGCAAAACAGTCGCTGTAGAGACGTACAAAGGCCGGATCGTGATAGCGCACCGCCTGACTTAAATCCCGGGAAATGGTGATGACTGCGGTGGATGTTATGATAAAATAAGGAAACAGAGCACTCATTTCCGGGCCACTGACACCCGTGTTTGTCTCAAGCGTATAACTGTAGGACGAATAATTGACGTTGTCCAGCAGTGTCAGGGCGATCAGGTGTTTTAGCGCCCCCAGCATCGGGTCGGCAGCGGTGTCGCTCGCTTCTCGGCGCAGGCACAGAACATCTGCTAGATCGAGTATTTTTTTGTTGCCCAGCAACTGCATAAAAAGATAATCATAAACCGCCGAAAAGGTATAGGGAATGGTCAGTTTAATGGTTGGCTTAGCCTGCTTGCTCAACTCCTGATCAATGCTTTTTTCAATCAGACTCAGCACCTGTTTTTCGCCGCTAACAATTTGCATGGCCGAGGCCCGCTCATCCGGGTCGTTTTTATCATCCCGAGGCTTAAGCTCTTTGGAATAGGGAATTTTGTATTCAGTTAATTCGGAAATGGTTTCGATCAGCTCAATAATCTTCTGGCGGTTGGCATAGATCCCTTCGCCCACCTGGGCGATTTCCCAGAGCTTTTCCAGTTCAGCGGCCTCTGTCGGCGAAAGCCGCAGCACCCGAATCAGCTTTTTTAGCATCGCTCGAGTCGGTAACCGTTCGCCCGACTTGACCCGCTGCAGGGTAGTACGATTGATATTTCCCATTTCTGCCAGTGCCAAAACGGTTTCACCGCTTTCACTGATTAATTCGGTGATTCTCTGACTCAGTAATGACATAAGACCTCCCGGAAACAGGCAAGGTTGCCTATTTCGACTTTATTATTTTTTCTTAAAGAGTTACATTCAATTAACTCTGCTATTATTCACGTTGTCTTTGCCCATCATAATCGTTTTACGATGGACTGACAAGTGTAATATTTTGTGATTGTGACAAAATCGTCAATATGACAATTGCATGCGTCATTAAATAAATGTTGGCTGTTTTGGCCAATTTTGCTGGTAATTACCGGGCAAAATCGATATAATAGATACGGCTTCTGCACAGTTGTTAGAAATGATTCGTGATTCGCTAAGGATTTTGGCAATCATTTTTTATCATTTTTCACAAACTATTTAAAAAACCTGTCCTTTGTAAATCACAGCGGTCATGCAAGTTGTGTGACGATCCTCTGGGTTGGACTTGTGACTGCCCTAACAACTGGTCAAGCAAAAAAATAGAAAAGAGGAAAAAGATGGACGAAGAAAAAATTCTGCTGGATAACAACCCGGCTCCCCTAACAGGGCTGACGGGGCTGCGAGAACGACGGGTGATCAAAAAACACCTATCCACGAGGCTTTTGGGGTTCACTCTGGCGATTCTGGCGGTGGCTGTCATCGCCCTGGGTATTTTGTCGTACTCCATGGGCTCAGCGGCTCTGCTGGAACAGGCCAATGCCGATGCAAAGAAGTACACCGATGAGGGGGCTTCCCACGTTGCGGCCATTATTGCCGGGAATCTGGAAACCCTTAGTGAGGTCAGTAAACGAAACGGTATTGCGTCAATGGATTATAATACCCAAGTTGCGGCCCTGGCTGCTGATGTGACTGCCCTGGGTTATGAAGACATTGCCGTGATGAATATGGATGGCCATGCCAAATATCTGGCTGGTGGCGGCGAATTTGATGCCGCCGGACAGTACTGGTATGAGAACGGCTTTAAAGGCGAAACCGCCGTTTCGGATGTGGCCATCAGTAAGGTGACCCTAAAACCAGTGGTCTTTGATGTCGCCCCGATCAAAAACAACGGCCAGGTCGTCGGCCTGCTGGTGGGTCGTCGGGATCCCACCTTTTTAAAAGACACCACCAATGCCATGGGTGACGGCGAGCGTCAGTACGGCTTTGTGGTCAGTGCCGAGGGCGGCTTTATGGCTCACCCCGATGATGCTGTCATTCTGGAACAAACCAACGTTTTTGCCGATATGGAAAATGACGGCATCTGGAAGGATTTCGGCCGGGCCTTTATGGAACTGGGCGCCGGACAATCCGGAATGCTTAACTACACCTTAAACGGCGACAAAAAAATCGGGGCCACCGCTCCGATTCCCGGTACCAACTGGAACCTGATCATCGCTCAGTACGAAAGTGATGTCCTGGCGCCGATGAACCATTTACGAACCATCACCATATTAATTTCACTGCTGGTGCTGGCGCTGGGTGGTGCCGCCGCCTGGTATCTGGCCAAACGGATTACCAAACCGATTGTCGATTTAACCGGCCTGGCCGATCAGATGGCCCTGGGAGATGTGGATCTGGAAATCACAGCGAGCAGCGAAGACGAAATTGGCGCCCTGATGGATTCCTTTGCGACCATCATTGAGAGTCGCCGGGAACAGGCCGAAGCGGCCCAACGTTTAGCAAAAGGTGACTTTGCAGTGGCCATTGTACCCCAGTCCGACAAGGATGTGCTGGCCTATGCCCTGCTTGATATGGTTGCTGCAATGAATGCGGTCAGCGATGACATCAAAAAAATCGGTGCGGCTGCCCAGGATGGACAACTGAATTACCGCGGCAATACCACCATCTACAACGGTGCCTTCAAGGATATGATTATCAGCCTCAACAACATGATCAACACCTTTGTCAAACCCCTGAAGGTAGCCAGCAAAGCCATCGAACGGATTGGCAACGGGGTCATCCCGCCGCCCATCACCACCGAATACAAAGGCGATTTCAATACCTTAAAAACCAATATCAACGCCTGTATCGAGGGTCTGGGGGCCCTGACCGAAGGGAATCAAGTGCTGGCGCTGCTTTGTGCCAATGATCTGTCCCAGAAAATTGACGGTCACTATCAGGGAATTTATCAGGAAATCGGGGAATCCATCAATGGCGTTCACGCACAGATGGTCCATATTGTCGAAATTGCCAACAACATCGCGGCCGGAAATTTATGCGATCTCGATGGCCTAAAAGCCATCGGCCAACGCAGCGACAACGACACCCTGGTGCCCAGCTTTATTTTAATGATTGAAAGCATTGCCCTGCTGGTCGCCGAAACCCAGACCATGACCCGAATGGCGGTCGCCGGTGATCTTGATAACCGGGGGGATGCGACCAAATTCCAGGGTGAATACGCCAAGGTCGTCGAAGGCTTTAATCAGACCCTGGATGTGGTGATCGAGCCGATCAAGGCCGCTTCAGCCACCCTCCGGGAACTGGCCCAGGGGAATCTCCATACCCAAATGCAGGGTGACTTTAAGGGCCAGCACGGCCAGATTAAAGAGGATATGAACCAGACCATTACCTTCCTGAAGGAATATGTGGAAGAGATAACCCAAACGCTGCAAGAACTTGGCCGAGGTAACCTCAATCAGGAAATAACCCGCCACTATCTGGGCGATTTTGAGGCCATTAAAACGGCGCTTAATGAAATTACCGAAAACCTCAGTTCCACCATGGCCGACATTAACAATGCCGCCGGTCAGGTCGAAAGTGGCGCCCGGCAGATTTCAGATGGCGGTCAGGCGATGGCCCAGGGAGCCACGGAACAGGCCTCGGCGATTCAGGAGCTGACCGCTTCCATCGACGAAATCGCCCAGGAAACCAAACAGAATGCGATCCGGGCCAATGAAGCCAACCAGCGCTCCATTGAGGTCCGCAACAACGCTGAAATTGGCAATGTCCGGATGAACAACATGGTCACGGCGATGGTCGATATCAACAGCTCCTCCCAGAGCATTTCCAAAATTATCAAGGTCATTGATGACATCGCCTTCCAGACCAATATTCTGGCGCTCAATGCGGCCGTTGAAGCCGCCCGGGCCGGACAACACGGCAAAGGCTTTGCCGTCGTCGCCGAAGAAGTACGAACCCTGGCCGCCCGGTCAGCCGAAGCCGCCAAAGAAACCACCGGCCTGATTGAAGGCTCCATCGACAAGGTGGCCATCGGTTCAAAAATTGCCGATGAAACCGCCGAAAGTCTGACCGAGATTCTTTCGGCGATTGAGAAAGTCACCTCCCTGGTGGGCAACATCGCCCGGGCGTCAAACGATCAGGCCTCGGAAATCGCCCAGATTACCAAAGGCATCGAACAGGTCTCCCAGGTGGTTCAAACCAACTCCGCCACCGCTGAGCAAAGCGCCGCCGCCAGTGAAGAACTGTCCGGCCAGGCCGAAATGCTAAAACAGATGGTGGGCGCCTTTACCATCAAGAACAGTGGCAGCCACACTGCCCCAACCCAACCGGTCTTTGAACCGGAACCAGCCCCCGTCCCTGAACCCCGGATTGAGCTGGATGATTGGGACAATGACAAGTATTAAAATCGTAATCCCCGCTTAATACCCACACCAACCGCATCCGTATCAAACACGTGGCGGTAAGGCGGTAGTCTTAATAAAACAACGCTGTCACTCCCCCAGGATTGCGGCGTTGTTTTTTTATTTAGAATGACTCTTGATTTAGCCAGCAATACGGGTTATAATTTTATCATGTCGACTTTTATCGACACTCATGATATATCACACAACATTTTTACACCAGGAGGGTTTACGATGGCAATTGTATGGACAAACGATTTATCAGTTGGGGTGAACAGCATTGATGCCCAACATCAACAATTATTCAAAATGGCCGATGAACTTTTTGAAGCCGGTAAAACTGGCAAAACTAAAGAAAAAATTGGTGAACTCCTTTCTTTTCTGGATAGCTACACTAAACAGCATTTCAGCGATGAAGAAGCGTATATGAAAAGTATCAACTATCCGGGCCTGGCTGAACAGCAGGCGGCGCACAAAGCTTTTGTCAATGAACTGACCAAACTCAAGGCCGAATATGACAAATCCGGCGGTAATATCGCCGTGATCATTGGCGCTAACCAGATGGTGGTTGACTGGCTGACCAAACATATTTCCGGCATGGATAAAAAAATCGGTACCCACGCTTAAATGCAATAAAAAGCAGCGATCGTCGCTGCTTTTTTTGACATTTTTTATCATCCCAAACAAGGTGTCAATGCCGGGATCAGTACCGCTGACTGTTTACATATAATACTGGTAAGTTGCCGTTATTTTATGGGCTGGTAGGCAGATCAAGCCATTGCTTCGTTTATAGTAATTGAACAGTTCATGCTCAATTTTTTGGGCCTGCATCGGCTGATAAAAATAATAGCCCTGAATTTCCTCGCAGCCGTGCTGTTTTAGAAAGAGCAGCTGCTTTTCCGTTTCAACCCCTTCGGCAATGGTTCGACAGCCCAACTTGAGCCCCAAAACAATGGTCGAGACAATAATCGCTTCATCTTTTTCATTATGACCGATACCATCAATAAAGGTTTTGGGAATTTTGATCCGATCCATCGGCAGCTTTTTTAGATAGGAGAGCGATGAATACTCGGTTCCGAAATCGTCAATGGCAATCGCCATGCCCATGTCCTTGATCTGTTTGAGCTGATTAAGCATCAGGGTCGTATCTTCCATGAAAATGGATTCCGTAATCTCCAATCAGCACCACCCGTCTAACGGGTGGTTTGCTCTGAGGCTATAAGCCTCTGTTACCGGCCGGCGCCTCAAGACGCTGGCCTTCACTTCGTTCAGGCTCTATGGCCTTTGCCACTTTTGCTTGCCCC
>NZ_MJUY01000001.1:0-2089 GCF_002237635.1 Acetobacterium sp. MES1 | reverse complement strand
ATAAACCTCACACCCCCTGTTTATATTATAATAACTCGCGAGTTATTGTTTGTCAATTGCTAATCACGGTCTGTTTTAATTAATTTCATTCTTATGGAGTATTTCCTTTGGTAGTATAGTTGAAGTTAATCAGGAACAATAAAAAAGCCAGTTTAGCTGACTTTTTAAAAATTGGTTATTGATAGATAGCAATTATTTCAAGCTTTCTATAATTCGTATTGTGAAAAATTTCTTTCATACCGTCAGGTCTTTCTTTTGCAAACTGTCTTAGCATTTCCCTATTCATTTTTATAAAGTCCTCAACTTTCCCAGCTTAATTGACCGAATAAAGCCTTTATAAAAAAGGCCTGAGAGTCAATCCATTGCCGGAGTTGATTTTTTAACAGGGTAGACTTTCTAGAGCCTACCGAATTCAATTGTTCAACAAATAAGCTCATCAAACTTTGAAGAGCGGTTGAGAGTGCCATATCCTGGATGTCATCACAAAGCCTGAAGAATAATTCGCACAAGGTTTTATCATCATTTTCGTTTCTGCGAAGCCATTCCAGCAGGATGTATCGGGTAAAAACAATGGTGGTGTGGCTGATCATCATGTCATAGCTTCGCCCCTGAAATTCGGTGCCAAGCTTCATCAGGGACTTGGTGGATTTGAAGAAGACTTCTATTGCCCACCGGTTGCCGTAAATGCGGATGATTTCTTCGTCTGAGAGCGATAAATCGGTACTGAGTACCGTCAGCCAATCTCTTTTATTATTGCGGTTTCTGACGAAAACCAGTTTAACCGGGATCCCATTTTTCGTTTTTACAATGATGGATCCAAACTGGTTTTCGGGCGTATGTTCTGGTAGGAGTTTGCGCAACTCTTGAAGGGTATAAACCCCTTCTTTGTAGTGATAACGTTGTTTTAACTGCTTGACCATCCCAATAACATCCAGTCCCTCATCAAGAATGGCACGAATCATCGGTTCATGGGTAAACCAGGTATCCATTAAGACATACTCTGCCTGAATACCTTGCTTTAGTGCATTTCTGATCATTTGAACGGCAACATCGGTTTTCTTTTTCACGGCTTCACTACGGCGTTTGTAACCACTGGTGCGTTTGTCAATTGCTTCTGAAACTTCCTGTATCCGATTTTTGGGGCTGGCCGATGACATCATCGCAAAATCGGTGGGCACAAAACTGTAACCATCGGTCCAGCCAAGCGCCAGCATGGTAAAGCCTTTGATAAAACGATGATTGGCGTGATCATAGAGATTTGCCAGCAATTCGACATGCTTACTCCGGTTCCGGCTGAGGACCGAATCATCGAGAACAAAAACCTTAATCCGATCCGGACGAGTCAACCGGCTGAATGACGAAATGACTTTAGCAGACAGCGAGGTCAGAAACCGCCGCCAGTTGTAAGTTGCGGTATTCAAAAAACGATAGTAAGTATTTTTGGATGCCGCTGTTTCCTGATATTTTGAATCCAGGTAGCGATACAGATTTTTTCCCTGAAACGCAAGGAGTAACAGTAATTCGAAAACTTCGGATACTTTTATCCCTTGTGCTTTGCGGATCCCGGAATCTCTGAGTAACCCCGCCAGTTTCAATGTCTTAAAAGCTTTTAAAAATGCAATTTTTATCTGTTCAGATGGGTTGTTTTGGTTTATCATAGTGGTATGCACCTTTCCTGTCTGATTTTTGTTAGTTTGCATTTTCATTATATCAGATGTTAGGTGCATTTTTCTGTCAACTTCTGTTTTTTAGAAGCTGCAGCGTGTGTTGTTGTAAAGTCTCAGCTGATTTTTAGAGCTGGGAAAGTTGAGTAAAGTCTTTTAACGGATCGAAAATTGGTTTTTCACTAGTAGAAGGATTATTAGAAATAATTCGAGCTAAAATAGTCACTTCGTCTATCTCATAATCTTCAATATCAGGGTATTGAACTAAAAGGTTTTCTGATTCTATTAATGAAATAACGTCACCAGTGTCGAATTGACTAATAATCGGAATTTTTGGATTGCATATTTCAAAAAAGTTTACAAATACTTCCGCTTCACCATCGGACATTTTTGATGAAATTTCTTGACTAATCATGCCCTTGAAT